>JAHEDL010000005.1 GCA_024641255.1 Pseudorhodobacter sp. | reverse complement strand
AACGACGACATGCCAACGAAATCGGCCTTGGTGTCGCGGCCACGCTCGCCCAGCAACCAGCGATCCCAGCCCATCCGCACGCCCGCTTCAATCGCCACGCGCACCGGACCCGCCGGCAGCACCTTCTTGCGATAGGCCTCGTCTTGCGCCGCAAACAGTTCCATCGACGGCATCGACACCACACGCGTGCCAATGCCCTCGGCTTCCAGCATATCGCGGGCCTTCAGCGCGATTTCCACTTCCGACCCGGTCGCCATCAAGATCACCTGACGCTTGCCGGTCGCCTCTGCCAACACATAGCCACCCTTGGCCACCATGTTGGTGTTGGTGTGGGTCTTGCGCACCGTCGGCAGGTTCTGGCGGCTTAGCGCCAACACCGAAGGCGTGGTCTTCTGCGTGAAGGCAATCTCCCAAGCCTCTGCAACTTCAACCAAATCCGCCGGACGGAACACCAGCGTGTTCGGGGTCGCGCGGCTGATCGCCAGATGTTCCACCGGCTGGTGGGTCGGGCCGTCTTCGCCCAGACCGATGCTGTCATGCGTCATGACATAAACCACCGGAATCCCCATCAGCGCCGACAAACGCATCGACGGACGCGCATAGTCGGTGAAGCACATGAAGGTGCCCGAATAGGGCCGCACGCCGCCATGCAGCGCCATGCCGTTCATCGCCGCCGCCATGCCGTGTTCGCGGATACCGTAGTAAACGTAGCGGCCCTTGCGGTCCTCAACGCCAAACACGCCCAGATCGGCGGTCTTGGTGTTGTTCGAACCGGTCAAGTCAGCCGACCCCCCGATGGTTTCGGTCAAGATCGGGTTCACCGCCGCCAGCACCTTTTCCGATGCCGACCGGGTGGCAATCTTGGCGCCCGCTTCCGATGCCGCCTTCTTCACCGCGCGAATGGCACCTGCCAGCTTGGCCGGGGTGTCGCCCGCGAAAATACGGGTGAACTCTGCCTGCTTGGCCGCCGAAAGCCCCGCAAACCGGGTTTCCCATTCGGCATGTGCCACCGCACCGCGCAGACCAAAGGCTTCCCACTGAGCCTTGATCGCCGCCGGAATTTCAAACGCCGCCGCCGTCCAGCCATAAGATGCCTTCGCCGCCGCCATCTGCGCCGCATCGGTCAAGGCGCCGTGGCCTTTCGAGGTGTCTTGCGCCGCATGGCCCAGGGCGATGTGGGTCTTGCAATCAATCAGGGCAGGGCGCGGGCTGGCCTTGGCCGCAGTGATCGCGCGGTCAATATCCACCGGGTCATGGCCGTCACATTCAAACACATCCCAGCCGCTTGCCGCAAAGCGCGCTTTCTGGTCGGTCACATCCGAAAGCGAAACCTTGCCATCAATGGTGATGCCGTTGTCATCCCACATCACGATCAGGCGCGACAGTTGTTGCTTGCCCGCCAGCGTCAGCGCTTCTTGGCTGACCCCTTCCATCAAGCAGCCGTCACCGGCGATGACATAGGTGTAGTGGTCGACAATCTTCGACCCCCAGCGCGCGCGCAGGTTTTCTTCCGCAATCGCAAAACCCACAGCATTGGCAATGCCCTGACCCAGCGGCCCGGTGGTGGTTTCAACGCCAGCAACATGGCCATATTCCGGGTGGCCCGCAGTAATTGCGCCCCACTGACGGAAATTCTTGATCTGGTCGATGGTCATGTCGGCATAGCCGGTCAGGTACAGCAACGAATAGATCAGCATCGACCCGTGGCCAGCCGACAGGATAAAGCGGTCGCGGTCGGCCCAACGCGGGGCTTTGGGATCAAATTTCAGGTGCTTTTCGAACAGCACGGTCGCCACATCGGCCATACCCATCGGCATGCCTGAGTGGCCAGAGTTCGCGGCAGCAACCGCGTCCAGCGTCAGGGTGCGAATGGCGCAGGCGCGCATCCAGTGATCGGGGTGGCTGCTGCGAAGGGTCTGGATGTCCAAGGCCATGGTCAGGGTTCCTGATGCTAGAGTCCGGGCGTGAATAGCAGCCCCTGCGGCAAGATCAAGCGCGGCCCGCAACGCATTGAACGGAAAGACAAGACCTTCCCCGCTGCAATCGGCTAAGATCGGCCCTAACACGGCCGGATCGTGATTCGCACGGCGGGCCAAACTCCTGTCCGGCCCCAGTTCCCGTCAGAAAGGGTGCAACCGATGCAAGATATTGCCGAACTAGAGCGACGCATCACCGCAGCGCTAGAGCGTATCGGTCGCGGCGTCGAAGCCTTAGGGGCGGCGGTGCCCGTTGCAGGCCCGCCCTCGGCAATGCTGCCCGAAAGCGATTTTGCGCTGCTGAACGAAGCGCTTGATGAAGAACGCATGCTCAATGCCCAGCTCAACGAACGGCTGCGGGTGGTGCATCAAAAAGACAGTGCCGATAAAACCGCGCTGACCGAACAGGTCGCGGCGCTTAACGCACAACTCGCGGCGCAATCGGATGAATTGGCGCGTCTGCGCGATACCGTGCAGGCGCTGAACGGTGAACTTGACGATCTGCGCGGTCTTGCCGAACGCGGCGTCACCGAACCTGAACATATCAATCAGGCGATGCTGATCGAACTGCAGGCGCTGCGCGCCGCCCGCGCCTCCGAAGCCGAAGAACTGGCCGAAATCGTCGCCGCCCTTAACCCGCTGATCGAAGAGGCCGCACATGCCTGATCTGGAAATTTTCATTGGTGGCCGCAGCTTTACGGTGTCTTGCCAGCCCGGCGAAGAACATTTCCTGCGCGGCGCCTCCGCCATGCTTGATACCGAAGCCCAGCCCTTGGTGGCACAAATGGGCCGCCTGCCCGAAGCACGCATGCTGCTGATGGCGGGCCTGATGCTGGCCGACAAGACCGCCGCCGTAGAAGACGAAATTCGCGTGCTGAAGGCGAAACTGGCCGAGCTTGAAGGCCGCCCGCAGCCCGAACGCGAAAAGCTCGAAGTGCCGGTGGTGCCACCAGGGCTGCGCGAAACGCTGGCCGAAATCGCCGCCCGCGCCGAAGCTCTCGCCGCTTCGGTCGAAGAAAAAGTCGCATGATCCCGGCTCGGCTTGCCCTGCTTGCGGCTTTGGTCTTGCCGCAGATGACGCAGGCCGAAACCACCTTGCAAACCCTGCGCTACCTCTGCGCCCGCGGCGTCGAAGTGCCTGCTGCCTATATCAACGCTGATGATGCCAGCTTTGCGGTGATCACCGTCGAAGGACGGCAAATCGCGCTTTACAACCAACCCGCCGCCTCTGGCGCCCGTTATGGCTGGCCGTCAGACGGGTCGTCCTACGTCTGGTGGACCAAGGGCGATGCTGCCACGCTCTATTGGAAAGACGAAACCGGGGCCGAAACCCCGGTTCTTACCGATTGCCTACAACAAAACTAACGCCAAAAGCTGCATCCTCTTGGCAAAATATCCCACGGGGGCGCGGGGGTGTGAAACCCCCGCTCTGTCGCCTTAGCCCGCGTTGGCTTCGCGGATTTTCTCTGCCGCCGCCTTGTCAAACGCCACGCCTTTGGCTTCAAACAGCTGGTCCAGCTCGCCCGACAGCGTCATTTCGGTGACAATATCGCAGCCGCCAATGAACTCGCCTTTGACATAAAGCTGCGGAATCGTCGGCCAATCCGAGAAATCCTTGATGCCCTGCCGGATTTCGGCATCGGCCAGCACGTTCACATCGGCAAACTCGACGCCCATGAAATTCAAAACCCCCGCCACGCGGCTCGAAAAGCCACATTGCGGCATCAGTTTGGTGCCCTTCATGAACAGCACCACGTCGTTCTTTTCAACCGTCTCGCGGATTTGATCCTGCGCGCTCATTTCTCTAATCCTTTGTTATTCCGGCGCTTTCGTTGTCAGCGCCAGCGCATGCAGTTCGCCATGCGCCCCATCCATCTTGCCCTTCAGGCTGGCATAGACCGCCCGTTGCTGCTGCACCCGGTTCATGCCCTTGAAGCTGGCGTCAATCACCTCTGCCGCCCAATGATTGCCGTCTCCGGCCAGGTCGGTGATGGTAATCTTTGCCTGCGGGAAGCTTTCCCGGATCAGGTGTTCGATGTCTTGGGCTTCCATCGCCATCGTCTGCTCCTTCGTTATGCGTGAAATGTAGGCTTAGGGCAGGGGGGCTGCAAGGGCGCAATCATGCCTTTGCGTTACACCATTTGTCGCGCATCAGCCCGTACAGCATCAGATCCACCGCATAGCCCAAGGCCGGGCGATACCAGTGCTGGCGCAACTGCCCTTCCAAGGTAAACCCGACCCGCTCGTAAAGCTTCTGCGCCCGCAGGTTTTCCGAACTGGCATCCAGCCACAGCCGCTTTGCCTGCAATTCGCCAAAGGCAAAATCAATCAGCGCCGTCATAAAGGCCGCACCGCCACCCTTGCCAGCCCCCGAAAGCGCCAGCCGGAACAGCTCGACCCGGCCCGACGCCTCGCCGATTTCGCGAAAAATCGCAAAGCCAAGCGGCGCCGCGTCTTCCCAGATCAGCAGCCGCGCCGCCGGGTCCGCCAGATAGCGCGCCAGTTGCGCCTCGTCATCGTCGCCGATGAACGGTGCATAGGCCGGATCGCACGTCAGGCTGCGAATAAAGCCGAAATCGGCAGGTGTGGCTGGCCGAAGCCTCATCCCACGGCCACTTCGAACGCGGTGCGATAAAGCTTCGACAGGTCGGCCAAAGCCGCCGCGTCGCTGCCAAATGTCACCGCATCACCGCCAAAGCCGCCCACAACCGCAACCGGCGCACCGGCGGCTTTGCCGGCCGCTTCAATCGCGGCCACCGCTTCGGGGGCGCAGGCCACCAGATAGCGCGCCTGATCTTCGCCAAACAGCGTTGCCACATCGCCCGCTGCCAGCGTCACACCAACGCCCGCGCCTTCCGCCATTTCAAACGCTGCCAGCGCCAGACCGCCATCACCAAGGTCGGTGCAGGCCCGGATCGCCTTGCGCGCCGCGCCAATCACCGCAGCCGAGGCTTTTTCTGCCGCCAGATCAACGGCAGGCGCATCGCCCGCTTCCATCCCAAAGGCTTCGGCCAACAGCGCCGATTGCCCCAGATGCCCTTTGGTTGCGCCAATCAGCACCGCCACATCGCCCGCCACCGGACGCCCGGCGATCAGATCGTCAAGCGAGGCCAAAATCCCCACCGCGCCAATCGTCGGCGTCGGCAGAATGCCCGACCCATCGGTTTCGTTGTACAAAGACACGTTGCCCGACACGATCGGCATATCCAGCGCCGCCACAGCTTCGCCGATGCCTTTGATCGCGCCCACAAACTGGCCCATGATCTCGGGCTTTTCGGGGTTGCCGAAGTTCAGGTTGTCGGTGGTGGCCAAGGGCTTGGCACCAACAGCAATCAGGTTGCGGAAGGCTTCTGCCACCGCCTGCTTGCCGCCTTCGAACGGGTTGGCTTTGACATAGCGCGGCGTCACGTCGCTGGTGAAGGCCAGCGCCTTGCCGGTGCCATGCACCCGCACCACACCCGCGCCTGCACCGGGGGCGATCACGGTATCGGCGCCAACCATGCTGTCATATTGTTCGTAAACCCATGCCTTCTGGGCATAGTTCGGGCTGCCAATCAGCGCCCGCAGACCGGCAATCGCGCCAATCGCAGGCACATCGCCCAAGGCCGGTCATATTCGGGTGCCGAAGACGACAGTTTCGACAGCGGCAGATCGGCTTTCACCTCGTTGCCGTGCAAGATCAAGAAGCGGTCTTCGGGAATGGTTTCGCCGACGATGGCAAAATCCAGATCCCATTTGACGAAAATCGCCCGCGCCACGTCTTCCAGTTCTGGCTTCAGAACCATCAGCATGCGCTCTTGGCTTTCCGACAGCATCATCTCGTAGGCGGTCATGTTGGTTTCGCGCTGCGGCACGGCATCCAGTTGCAGCTTGATCCCCAAGCCGCCCTTGTCGCCCATTTCCACCGCCGAACAGGTCAGACCAGCGGCCCCCATGTCCTGAATCGAAATCACCGCACCCGACGCCATCAGCTCAAGGCAGGCTTCCAGCAGACGCTTTTCGGTGAAGGGGTCGCCAACCTGCACGGTCGGGCGTTTTTCTTCAATCGTCTCGTCAAACTCGGCGCTGGCCATCGTGGCGCCACCAACGCCATCGCGGCCGGTTTTCGCGCCAAGGTAAACCACCGGCATGCCCACGCCCGAAGCCACCGAATAGAAAATCTTGTCGGCATCGGCCAAGCCCGCCGCAAAGGCGTTCACAAGGCAGTTGCCGTTATAGGATTTGTGAAAGCGCACTTCGCCGCCAACTGTCGGCACGCCAAAAGCGTTGCCATAGCCGCCCACGCCTTCAACCACGCCCTTCACCAGATAGCCGGTTTTCGGGTGGCTCGGCACACCGAAGGACAGCGAGTTCATCGCCGCAATCGGGCGCGCGCCCATGGTGAACACGTCGCGCAGAATGCCGCCAACACCGGTGGCCGCGCCCTGATGCGGTTCAATATAAGACGGGTGGTTGTGGCTCTCCATCTTGAAGATCACCGCTTGGCCATCGCCAATATCAACCACGCCCGCGTTTTCGCCCGGACCGCAAATTACCTGCGGCCCCGTCGTCGGCAGGGTGCGCAGCCATTTCTTCGACGACTTATAGGAACAATGTTCGTTCCACATCGCCGAAAAGATGCCCAATTCGGTGAAGGTCGGCGCACGGCCGATGATTTCCAGCAGGCGCTGGTACTCGTCCGGCTTCATCCCATGAGAGGCGATCAGCTCTGGCGTGATTGCGGGCTCGGTCATTGGTGCTTTTCCCGGACTGAATGGATGTGCGCGCCTCATAGGCCAAGTGCTGCCACAGGGAAAGGGGCGGGGGCGGTTCTGGGCGATATTTTCGGCGAAATTCGGGTGAAACCGGGTGTTCCAGCGCAGGGCCGGGCGGGGAATCGCTTTGGCTGTGGTGTCGGGTAGCTAGGCTGTGCGTCCAATCACATGTTGCCAGCTTCCTGCGCAAACAACCTGCATTTTTGCCCTCAGCAGGGCAAACCAAGAAAATGCTGCAGAAAGTAAAAAAAAGGCCGAGCTTTCGCTCGGCCAAGTCCAACAGGGAGGTATGAAGCAGTAAGAGCGAACTCAACCACTGCTTCGCGGACCTCTTTATACTTATGGCTGATTTGCCTCAATAATGATCATGCTGCTTATGCAGCATTGCCGCCATGCATTTTGTGCATGGCTCCTTCATTTTCAGATCAGTCGTGGTGGCGTTTGCGGAAGGCCATGATCTCTTCCAGCACGAAATCACGGAACGCCGAAACGCGCTTGGAATGGCGCAATTCTTCGGGGTAGGCCAAGAACACCGGCACTTCGGTAGATTCGGTTTCCGGCAGCACCCGCACCAGATGCGGGAAGTCTTCGGTGATATAGTCGGGCAGCACCCCGATCCCCAGGTGGTTCAACACCCCCTGCAGCACGCCAAAATAGTTGTTCACCGTCAGCGTCGACGGAATATCATGGCTCATCAGATCGGCGACAAGGTTCGCCCCCGCCGCCACCTGCGCCGTGCCCGCATGCTGACAGATCAGCCGGTGCTGGGTGAAATCCTCCATCGTCAGCGGCATCCCGGCATCGGCCAGATACTCTGGCGTCGCATAAAGCCGCATCTTGATGTTCATCAACCGCTTGCGGATCAGGTCGGCCTGACTGGGTTCTTTCATCCGGATCGCCACATCCGCCTCACGCATCGGCAGGTCCAGCACACGCTCTTCCAGCATCAGGTCGATCTTCAGGCTGGGGTATTTCTTGTAAAGCGCGGGCAGCCGCGGGGCCAGCCACAGCGTGCCAAAGCCGGTGGTGGTGGTCACCCGCAGCTCGCCAAACACCTCGTCCTCGGAGTCGCGGATCCGCGCCGCGGTGGCGTCCAGCCGTTTGACCATGGCTTGCGTCGCATCAAACAGCAACTCGCCCTGTTCCGTCAGAATCAGCCCACGCGCGTGGCGGTGAAACAGCGTCACCGACAACGATTCCTCAAGCGCCCGGATCTGCCGGCTGACCGCCGATTGCGACAGATGCAGCACATCCCCCGCATGCGTCAGGCTGCCCTTATCGGCAACCGCATGAAAGATGCGCAGTTTGTCCCAGTCCATCGTCATCCCTTTAATCTTTGACGCACGCTAGCATAAGCACCGCTATCTATGCAGAAAAATCGTGTTTTACAGGGGGGGAAACTGCAGAATTTCCCCCTTTCGCCCGCTTTCTTGGCAGCCTCGGCTGTCACAAACCCGTCACATGGGCTGGTCACACTGGCATAATCCGGCTAATCGACCCGCGCCAAATGGGGAATACCATGCTTCAATCCAGCATCACCCGCGATATCAGCTATGCCAGTTCTGCGCGCACCCGCTCTGGGCGGGCTCTGATCCGGGCGTTGGAAAACGTCACCGGTCGGCGCAAACTGATCGCCCGCGCCGCTGGCTACGAAGTCGAGGTCGCCAAGGGCCGCTCGTTCTGGCAGGTGATCCCCGAACGCTATGGCCTGTCGCTGGACATCGTTGGCGGCAGCTTGGCCAACATTCCTGCCAACGGCCCCTTGGTGCTGATC
>JAHEDL010000194.1 GCA_024641255.1 Pseudorhodobacter sp. | reverse complement strand
AAGAGCCCGTTTTCATGCCTGTATGCCTGCTCGATATTTTTTGTTTCTTATGCGGAAACGTTAACAGAGGGTTAACTTAATATCTATGACAAATCGGCAACAATGCTGCGGAATATCAAGGCCGTAGCCACAGGCAGAATAACCGACCTAGAAATTCAGGCTCAGGTTAAGCGCGCCAACCAGCTGACCTTCGCTTTGCTGGTCAAATTCCTTGCCCAGATAGGTAAGCCCATAAAACACCGACGCCTTTTCGCCCTGCCAATGCACCCCGGCCCGCAGCCGTGCGCGCTGGTGCGAAAGTTCGGCAATCCCGCTGTCGGGCAACAAGGCAGAGCCGAAGACTTCGCTATAATCGCCACCCAGAACAAGACTGACAGATCGGTCTCGCGTGCCATCCACCGCGCGATAACGCTGGCCGGTGATGCTGTCGCGCACCATCAGATCATCGCGCCCCAACGTGCCAACCACCACATCGCCGCCGATCCGCAGCAAGGTTTCCACCCCGGCCTGCGCTTCGACAAACGGGCGCAGCGTTACATGATCGCCCAGCGGCAGCCGCCGCCCCAACTCGGCCACCAGCGTCGGATAAACGCCATCGCCGATCTGGCTGTCGACCACCCGCGGCTTCGGCAGATCCAGCATGTTATGCACCCAGCTTTGAAAATTGCTGATGCCGGTCTGCGGCCCGGTGACAACCACGTCTGCACCAAGGCTGACATCATTGCCCTTCCAGTCAAACTGCGTGTGCATCCCGAACGACAACAGCGTGGCATAGCGCCGATCGGTCAGCGGCGGCGACACCAGATCTTCGGGCGCCACAATCTGCGCTGCGGCGCGAAACTCCAGCAATTCGCCGGGGGTCTGCGGCAAAGCCCCCTGCCAGTCATAACCGCGCACCCGACTGACCTGATAGCCCCCCGTGCGCCAGCGATCCTTGGCATCGCCCAAAGCGTCATTGCTGAACATCCGGCCCCAGCCCAACGTCACGCGGTCTTCGGCCAAAGCGGGAACGGCGGCCCAAAGTGCCAATGCAAGCACCGCGTTTGAAAATCTGAACATACCCGCCCTCAATCCCGGCAAAACGCCAAACAATGCCGCAGGCAAAGCCCGCAAATCGCAAAATAAATTCCGTCGCGCCAAGCGCATCGCCCTAATGGTGCATTGCACTATGGCAGAAAGATGGAAAACATACTCTTAATCTTAACTATTCTTTACCAAAAACAGGGAAAAGCCATGGCGACGGTGTTTTACCATGACGAACGGTGCCTGTGGCATTCCGGCGGCGAACAGGCGCTGTTTGTGCCCGCAGGCGGCTATGTGCAGCCCCCCTCTGCCACCGGCTTTGCCGAAAACCCCGAAACCAAACGCCGCTTCAAAAACCTGCTAGAGGTGTCTGGCCTATGGCCAAAGCTGACGGTGCGGTCCGCCGCCCCCGCCAGCCGTGCCGATTTGCTGCGGGTCCACACTGCGGCCTACATTGATAAGCTCAAGGCGATGTCAGACGCGGGCGGCGGCAATATCGCACCCCACTTTGCGCCCTTTGGCGCGGGCAGTTATGAAATCGCAGCGCTTTCGGCAGGGTTGGTTCGCCAAGCGGTGGAAGATGTCGCGACGGGGGCGGCCCAAAACGCCTATGCCCTGTCGCGCCCACCTGGGCACCATTGCTTGCCAGATGCGTCGATGGGGTTTTGCCTGCTGGCCAATATTCCGGTGGCGCTGGAATCCGTGCGCGCCAAGCTTGGGCCACTGCGCATCGCCGTGGTCGATTGGGATGTGCATCATGGCAACGGCACCCAGACGATTTTCTACAACCGCGCCGACACCCTGACAATTTCGCTGCATCAGGAAAACTGCTTCCCGCCCGGATACGGCGGCGCCAATGACCGCGGCGACGGCGCCGGGCATGGCACAAATCTCAACATTCCGTTGCTTGGTGGCTGCGGACATCAGGCATATCTTGACGCTTTCGAACTATTGGTCCTTCCCGCCCTGCACGCTTTCAAGCCCGATCTGATCGTGATTGCCTCTGGCTTTGACGCCTCTTGCGTTGACCCATTGGCGCGGATGATGGCCACCTCTGACACCTTCCGCGCGCTGACGCGTCAGCTTTACGATCTGGCCGCGGACCTTTGCGGCGGCAAAATCGTGGTCGCGCATGAAGGCGGATATTCTGACATCTATGTGCCGTTTTGCGGCTTGGCCGTGGTTGAAGAACTGCTGCAACAGCGCAGCCCGGTCATCGACCCCTTCCTTGAAATATCAAACCAGCAACAGCCGCCCGCCGATCTGATCGCGTTTCAGCACGCGCGGTTAAAGGCGCAGGCCCGCACGGTTTTCGCCTGATCCAAACCGCACCGCCGTTCACACGGTGTTTTCCGCGCAGCCCCACGCAAACCCTTCCCTGTCAAGGTTGCTACCTGTATCATGCCACCAGAATGGGTCACGATGGCCGTGAGGCAGAGGCAAAACCGCTAAAAAGGCGGTAGCGCGCTCAAAGAGGCGCGTAAAAGGAGCAGAGCATGACAGGTTTGGCATTCCGGCGTCTGATGTTGGCGGTGTCCGCGGCGGCGGTTTTGACGGGGTGTCAGGAAGGCTCCGGCCTGCTGGGCGGCAAGCCCAAGCCGAACGCCCCCGAAGCAAGCGCGGCCGCAGCACCAGTTGCCGGGGCAAAGTCGGTCAAGCTTGTCGACCGCGATGTCGAAGCGCCCGGGATTTTTCAGACCACCGATGTCGCACTTTGGGATGGCCGTCCGTCCTTGGGCGGCGTCTGGGTTGCCTCGCCCGATGCCAAAGACCCCGAACGGGTGATCATGCGCAACCCGGCCAATGGCAGCTTTGTGATCGGCGCGCTGTTCCGGCGTGAAATGGATAACCCCGGCCCGAAACTGCAGATTTCATCCGATGCCGCCGCCGCCCTTGGGCTGTTGGCGGGACAGCCCGGAAGCGTCAGCGTCACCGCGCTGCGCCGGGAAGAGGCGGCGCAAACCGCGCCCGACGCCACGAAGCCGATTTTGGATGCGCCCGAAACCGTGGCGACCGAAACACTAGAACCGATCCCCGGCGCCGCCGCCGCGATTGACCGCGCCAGCGAAAAGCCCGGCAAAGCCGCTGCAGCTACCCCTGCCGCCGCACCAGCTAAAGCCCCCAAGAAACCAGCTGCCGCCCCTGCCACCGCCGCCACGGGCAGCGTCATTCAAATTGGCATCTTCTCGGTCGAAGCCAACGCCAAGCGCGCCGCCGACACGCTGAAAGCCGCAGGCATCGCCACCGACACCCATCCTGGAAAGGCACAGGGCAAGAATTTCTGGAGCGTGACAACCCGCGGTGACAAGGCCGTTTTGGCCAAGATCAAGCAGGCTGGCTTCAAGGACGCCTATTTTTTGAAAGGCTAATCAAATGATTTCCCGTATCCTTTCCGCAGCAGTCGCGCTTTTGTTTATCGCCTGCCTTCCCGCGCAGGCGTTTGAAACCTTGGCGCGCGCGGCCTGGGTTTATGATGTCACGACCCACACCGTGCTGATGGACAAGAACGGCGAAGAGTCCGTGCCGCCCGCGTCGATGTCAAAGCTGATGTCAGTGAACATGCTGTTCGAAGCGTTGAAAGATGGCCGCGTCACGATGGACACCACCTTTGGCGTGTCGGAGCGCGCCACCAAAATGACCGCCGCCGGCGGCTCGACAATGTATCTGCAAGAAGGCGACCGCCCGACGGTGCAAGAACTGATCCACGGCATGATCATCAATTCGGGCAACGATGCCTGCGTGGTGGTGGCCGAAGGTCTGGCGGGCACCGAGGACGCCTTTGCCGCGCAAATGACCGAACGCGCCGCCGCATTGGGCCTTGAAAATTCGCATTTCGCCAACGCCTCGGGCTGGCCAGACCCCGGCCAGCGGATGAGCATGAAAGATCTGGGCCTGCTTGCCGTGCGCCTGATCGAAGTGTTTCCAGACCTGTATCCGGTGTTTTCGCAAACCGAATTCAACTACAAAGACCGCGCCCCGGCCAATGCCCATAACCGCAACCCGCTGTTGTCGCTGGGTATCGGCGCAGACGGCCTGAAAACCGGCCACACCGAAGAGGCAGGGTACGGCATGGTCGGCTCTGTCAAACAGGGCGACCGGCGGATCGTGTTTGCCATCTCGGGTCTGGCCACCGACAAAGAGCGCGCCGAAGAGGCCGAACGTATCGCAACGTGGGCCTTTCGCCAGTTTGCGCTGAAAACCGTCGCCAAAGCCGATGTCGAAGTGGCGCGCGCCGATGTGTTCATGGGCGAAGCCGACACCGTTGCCTTGGTGCCCGCGCAAGACGTACGCCTGTTGATCCCAGCCCTGGCACAAGACGGGCTGAAGGCCGAAGCGGTCTATACCGGCCCGCTGTCGGCCCCGATCGCCAAGGGAACAGAGGTTGCGCAATTGGTCATCGACGTGCCGGGCCTGCCCGAACACCGCGTCCCGTTGGTTGCCGCAACCGATGTCGCCAAGGGTGGCTTCATGAAACGCCTGACCACCGCCGCGATGGCGCTACAGGCGCAATACTTTGGCAACAAGGCCCCGGCCAGCTGAATGGCGGGCGGGTTCCTCAGCTTTGAAGGCATCGACGGCTCGGGTAAATCCACCCAAGCCCGTCTGCTGGCAGATGCCTTGCGCGCCCTTGGCCTGACCGTCTGCCTGACCCGCGAACCGGGCGGCAGCAAGGGCGCCGAAGAAATTCGCCGCCTAGTGTTGGAAGGCGACGCAGATCGCTGGTCCACAGAAACCGAACTTTTGCTGTTCACCGCCGCCCGCCGCGACCATCTGGAAAAAACCATTCGCCCGGCGCTTGCCCGCGACGAAGTGGTGATCACCGACCGTTTCGCGGACAGCTCGCGCATTTATCAGGGCCTGACCCGTGGCGACATGCGCGACACCGTCGACCGTCTGCACGCGCTGATGATCGGCGTCGAACCCGATCTGACGCTGCTGATCGATATCGACCCCGCCGAAGGCCTGTCCCGCGCGGTCGCCCGTTCGGGCAAGGAAATGCGTTTTGAAGACATGGGGCTTTCTGTGCAAGAAAAGGCCCGCGACGGGTTTCTGGCACTGGCCAAGGCGCACCCTGACCGCTTTCGGGTGATTTCCGGCAAAGGCACGCCGGAACAGATCGCCACGCAGGTGCTGCAAACCGTGCTTGCCCATCTGGGCACCGCATGAGCAGCGATATCCCTGAACCCGACTGCATCGAAGGTGCGCCGCATCCGCGCCATACCGCGCATCTGATCGGCCAGCCGCAGGCCGAAGCCAGCTTTCTGCAGGCTTTCAACGGCATCCGCCTGCACCATGGTTGGCTGATCACCGGCCCGCGCGGCGTTGGCAAAGCCACGCTGGCGTGGAAAATTGCGCGGTTTTTGCTGGCCACACCAGATGACGATGGCGGCATGTTTGCCGCGCCGCCGCCCACCAGCCTTGATATTGCCGACAGCCATCCGGTGGCCCGCCGCCTTGCCGCCCTGTCAGACCCGCGCCTGTTTCTGCTGCGCCGCCCCTATGATGAAAAAGCTGCCCGGTTGAAGCAAGACATCACGGTGGATGAAGTCCGCAAGATGAAGTCGTTCTTTGCGCTCTCGGCCGCCGATGGGGGCCGTCGCGTTGCCATCATCGACAGCATTGACGAAATGAACACCTCGGCCGCCAACGCCTTGCTGAAACTGCTGGAAGAACCCCCGGCCCGCGTGACCTTGCTGATGATCTCGCATCAGCCCGCCGGTCTGCTGCCCACCATCCGCAGCCGCGTGCGCGAATTGCGGCTCGGCGCGCTGTCGCCCGAAAACCTGTCCGACGCGCTGACCCAAGCCGGCGGCGAAGTTGCCCCCGAAGACCGCGTGGCTTTGGCCGAACTTGCCGGTGGTTCGGTGGGCGAGGCGTTTCGCATGACCAATCTTGACGGGCTGCAGCTTTACCAATCGCTGATCACCCTGTTTTCCACCCTGCCCCGGCTGGACCGCCCGCGCGCGCTGGCCTTGGCCGAAGCAGGGGCCGCAAAAGGCAACGCCTCGCAGTTTGACCTGATCGTCACCTTGCTTGATCTTTTCCTTGCCCGGCTGGCCCGCGCCGGAACCTTGGGCGAACTGCCGCCCGAAGCCGCCAAAGGCGAACACGCGCTGATCTCGCGGCTGTCGCCCAGCCCGGCACATGCCCGCCATTGGGCCGATGTGGCGCAACAGCTTGGCCTGCGCGCCCGTCGCGGCAAGGCAGTGAACCTTGACCCTGCCGCCCTTCTCATGGATATGGTTCTGCACATAAACGAGACGGCGGGACAGCTCGCCTGAAGGGCGCCATGAGCTTTGAAATCGTCGACAGCCACTGTCATCTCGACTTTCCCGACTTCCAGTCTGAACTGCCCGAAGTGATCGCCCGCGCCCATGCCGCAGGCGTGTCGCGCATGGTCACCATTTGCACCAAATTGCCCAATGAACCCAACGTCCGCTCGATTGCCGAAGCCAATCCGGGGGTGTTCTACGCCGCAGGTGTCCACCCGATGAGCGTGGCCGACCACGCCCCGGTGACCGTCGATCAACTGGTCGCCTATGCCAAGCATCCGAAATTTGTTGGCATTGGCGAAACCGGGCTTGATTACCACTATTCTGCCGACAGCGCCGAACTGCAAAAAGCCTCACTGCGCATCCATATCGAAGCCGCACAAGAAACCGGCCTGCCGCTGATCATCCACGCCCGTGCCGCCGATGACGACATGGCGCAGATCTTGGCCGAAGGCATGGCGCAGCGCCCCTATTCTTGCGTGATGCACTGTTTTTCCTCGTCCGAAGCGCTGGGGTTGGCGGCGCTTGAAATGGGGTTTTACCTGTCGATGTCCGGCATCGCCGCCTTCCCCAAAAGTCAGGACTTGCGCGACATCTTTGCCAAAGCCCCGCTGGACCGCATCCTGTTGGAAACCGACAGCCCCTATTTGGCACCGCCGCCCTACCGGGGCCGCCGCAACGAACCGGCCTATACCGCCTTTACCGCCAAAGCCGGTGCCGCTGTGTTTGGCGTGACCGAGGCCGAATTCGCCGCCGCCACCACCGCCAATTTTGACCGTTTGTTCACCAAAGCCAGCTTGAAGGCCGCATAATGGCAACGCTTCGCTTCACCATCCTTGGCTGCGGCTCGTCGGGCGGCGTTCCCCGTCTTGGCGGCGATTGGGGTGATTGCGACCCCGGCAACCCGAAAAACCGCCGCCGTCGCTGCTCGATGCTGGTGGAACGCTTCGCGGGCGATGCGGTGACCCGCGTGCTGATCGACACCTCGCCCGACATGCGCGATCAGTTGCTGGATGCAGGCGTTGGCACGCTGGATGGCGTGGTCTACACCCATCCCCATGCCGACCACACCCACGGCATCGACGATCTGCGCCAGATCGTGTTCAACATGCGCCGCCGCCTGACCGTCTGGGCCGACGCCCCCACCCAGCAAGACCTGCTGTCGCGCTTTGCCTATGCCTTTGTGCAGCCCGCAGACTCGCCCTATCCGCCGATCCTTGACATGCGTTCAATCCATCATGCGCCGTTTGAAGTAGACGGCCCTGCCGGTGCCATCACCTTCACCCCCTTCGTGGTCGATCACGGCTCGATGGAGGCGTTGGGCTTTCGCATCGGCGGGCTGGCCTATGTGCCCGATGTCGTCACCATCCCCGAAGCCGCGTGGCCGCACCTGCAAGGCCTTGATTGCTTTGTGATCGACGCATTGCGCCGCAAACCGCATCCCACCCACGCGCATCTGGCCCTGTCGCTGGATTGGATCGCCCGCGCCAAGCCCGCGCAGGCGGTGATTACCAACATGCATCTTGATATGGATTACGCCACTTTGGTCGATGAATTGCCAAAGGGCGTGCAACCCGCCTTCGACGGCCTGGTGCTAAGCTTTGACAACGTCGCATGAGCGCGCTGCTTGACGTTATTCTTCCGGTCTTTCTGGTCATCGGCTTTGGCTACATCGTCGCGCGGCGCGGCCTGTTTACCGACAGCGCCGTCGATGGCGTCATGCGCTATGCTCAAAGCTTTGCGCTGCCGGTGCTGCTGTTCAAAAACGTCGCCACGCTTGACCTAGGCACCGCTTTTGCCCCCGGCATGTTGCTTTCGTTCTACATCGGCGCGTTTTCCGGCTTTGCCTTTGGCTTTTGCGTCGCACATTTCGTCGCCAAGCGGCCGCTGACCGACTCTGTCGCGATTGCCTTCGCCTGCACCTTTTCAAACTCGCTGCTGCTGGGCGTGCCGATCACCGAACGCGCTTACGGTGCCGAGGCGCTGGCCGGAAACTTCGCGATCATCTCGATCCATGCGCCGCTGATCTACACCTTTGGCATCATCATGATGGAATGGGCGCGCAGCCGCAGCACCCCCGGCGGCAGCCATGCCGATCTGGCCCGCCAAGTGCTGCGCGGCGTGTTTACCCAACCGCTGGTGGTCGGGCTGCTGTGCGGCTTTGCGGTTAATCTGTCGGGTCTGCCGCAACCGGGCTTCTTCACCGCAGCACTGGAAATGATGGCGCGTTCGGCGCTACCAGCCGCCCTGTTCGG
>JAHEDL010000192.1 GCA_024641255.1 Pseudorhodobacter sp. | reverse complement strand
CACCAATTCGCCCGATACGGTTTCGCCATGGCCCTTGATCCGGCTGACCAACTGGCCAAACCGCTCTTCTGTGGTCTGCGCCACCGCCAGCAGATCCCGCCCCGCCTCGGTTGGGGTATAGCCGCGCGCGTGGCGTTGAAACAGCTTGGTGCCCAGCCGCTTTTCCAGCGCATCAATATGGCGTATCACCGTGGCATGGTGCACGCCCATCACTTCGGCAGCCCCAGAAACCGTGCCCATCCGCGCCACTTGAAACGCGGTTCTGATCTCGTCCCAGTTTTCCATCGCGCAGACCTCTTGTGCATTTTCGCACATAAGGCCGCGCCGTTGCGGGCTTGGCAAGGGCGATCTGCAGCCCGCCCGCTTGACTCACTGCCCCAACAAGCGTATCGCGACCCTTAATTCCCCGGAGGCCCAAAGCTTCCGGTCCCATGGCTTATGCCGGGATCGCCACCTGTCAGCGCGTTGCGCCCACAGGTGCTGTTCTGCATTGGCCGTTGGAACCCCGTCTGTCGCGCCCCATATCGGGGCAACCCTGTAGGAGAGCGCTATGTTTGAAAGCCTGTCAGAACGCCTTGGTGGCGTATTCGACCGTCTGACCAAGGCCGGTGCGCTGTCCGAGGCTGACGTTGATACCGCTCTGCGCGAAGTGCGCGTTGCCCTGCTGGAAGCCGACGTTTCGCTGGATGTGGCGCGCAACTTTGTCAAAGCTGTCAAAACCCGCGCCATCGGTCAGGCTGTCACCAAATCGGTGACGCCGGGCCAACAGGTCGTCAAGATCGTCCATGACGAACTGATCCGCGTGCTGGCGGGCGATGACGAACCCGAAGCGCTGAAAATTGATAACCCGCCTTCCGCCATCCTGATGGTCGGTCTGCAGGGTTCGGGTAAAACCACCACCACCGCCAAGCTGGCCAAGCGTTTGAAAGAACGCAACGGCAAGCGCATCCTGCTGGCCTCGCTTGACACCAACCGCCCGGCGGCAATGGAACAGCTGGCGATTCTGGCGGGCCAGATCGGTGTCGATAGCCTGCCGATCGTCAAAGGCGAATCCGCCGTGCAGATCGCCAAGCGCGCCAAAACGCAGGCGTCCTTGGGCGGCTATGATGTGCTGTTCCTTGATACCGCTGGCCGTTTGCACATCGACGAAGTGTTGATGGACGAAATTCAGGCGGTGCGTGACATTGCGCAGCCGCGCGAAACCCTGCTGGTCGTCGACGGTCTGACCGGTCAAGACGCGGTGAACGTCGCGGCCGAATTTGATGGCAAGGTCGGCATTTCCGGCGTGGTTCTCACCCGGATGGACGGCGATGGTCGCGGTGGTGCCGCGCTGTCGATGCGCGCTGTCACCGGCAAGCCGATCCGCTTTGTCGGTCTTGGCGAAAAGATGGACGCGCTGGAAACCTTCGAAGCCGACCGCGTCGCGGGCCGCATCTTGGGGATGGGCGACATTGTCGCGCTGGTCGAAAAGGCGCGCGAGACGTTCGAAGCCGAACAGGCCGAACGTATGGCCAAGCGGTTTGCCAAGGGTCTGTTCAACATGAACGACATGCGCAGCCAGCTTGAACAGATGATGAAGATGGGCGGCATGCAGGGCCTGATGGGCATGATGCCGGGCATGGGCGGCATGGCGAAAAAGGCCGAAGCCGCTGGTTTCAACGACAAGATGCTGGCGCATCAGATCGCGCTGATCAACTCGATGACCAAAAAAGAACGCGCCAACCCCGACCTGATGGCCGCCAGCCGCAAAAAGCGCGTCGCTGCCGGCGCCGGTCTGGACGTGGCCGATTTGAACCGTCTGCTGAAACAGCACAAGCAGATGGCCGACATGATGAAAAAGATGGGCAAGGGCGGCATGATGAAAGCCGCGATCAAACAGATGATGGGCAAGGGTGGTATGCCCGACCTGTCGTCGATGTCGCCCGAACAAATGGCCGAAGCGTCGAAGGGGATGCAAGAAGGCCTGAAACTGGGCGGCGGCTTCCCCGGAATGCCGCGCGGCCTGTCGCTTCCGTCCAGCTTGTCAGGGTTGATGAAGAAAAAATGACCGACGCCATCGCCCGCGCCTCCGAGCTGCTGAAAGAACACCGCGAGTCGATCGACCGTCTGGATGCGATCCTTGTCTACACCCTTGCCGAGCGGTTCAAGCGCACCCAGGCCGTGGGCCGCTTGAAGGCCCAGCACGATCTTCCGCCTTCAGATCCGTCGCGCGAACAGCGGCAGATCGAACGGCTGGAGTGGCTTTCGAAAGAGGCCGACCTTGACCCCGAATTTGCCAAGCAATTCCTGACCTTCATCATTTCCGAAGTCATCAGGCATCACGAGAAACTGCAGAAATAACCGGACAATTCCGGTTCCACGACAAACCAAGGAGACTACCCCATGTCGATGAAAATCCGTCTGGCCCGTGGCGGCTCGAAAAAGCGCCCGCACTATTCCATCGTTGCAACCGACAGCCGCAACCCGCGCGACGGCCGCTTCCTGGAAAAGCTGGGCACCTATAACCCGCTTTTGGCAAAAGACAGCGAAGAGCGCGTGAAAATGAACATGGAACGCGTGCAGTACTGGCTGAGCCAGGGCGCACAGCCGACCGACCGTATCGCACGTATGCTGGAAGCTGCTGGCGTTCTGACCAAGAAAGTCCGCAACAACCCGAAATCGGCTGTCCCGGGCAAGCGCATGGCTGAACTGGCCAAAAAGAAAGCCGCTCGTGCAGAAGCACCGGCTGCTGAATAATCTGCCTATCGGCGGTCCCGTTTAACGGGGCCGCCACCCTTCACTCCGGAGAAGCCTATGCCCAACCCAGACCACATCTGCGTCGGCGCCATCGCAGGCTCTTTCGGCGTGCAGGGCGAAGTGCGCCTGAAATCCTTCTGTTCCGACCCCGAAGCCATCGCCTCTTACGGCCCGCTTTATGGTGAAGACGGCAAGACCACCTACAAGGTCAAACTGACCCGCCCGGTTGCAGGTGGGCTTGGCGCGCGGATTTCCGGTGTCGACACCAAGGAACAGGCCGATGCGCTGAAGGGTGTCAGCCTTTATGTCGCCAAAAGCAAACTGCCGTCGCTGCCCGATGATGAATTCTATCATGCCGATCTGATCGGGCTTGATGCCTTTGATACGGGTGGCAAATTGCTGGGTCGGGTGCAGGCGGTGCACAACCACGGCGCGGGCGATCTGTTGGAAATCACCGGGCCGGGCCTGAAAACCGCGCTGCTGTTGCCGTTCACATTGCTGGCGGTGCCCACCGTCGATCTGTCGGCAGGCCGCATCATCGTCGATCCGCCCGAGGGGCTGGACTAACCCGCTTTCCCGCGCCACCTTGCGCGGGTGTAAGGGGTGATCGATATGCAAAACCAGATGCGCTTGCTGATGTGTGCCACGGCGCTGTTGTATATCGGGCCACTGATGGCAGGGCTTGGCGGCGATGGCTGGGCCGTCGTGCCGGTGTTTCTTGCGCTGTTCCTGCTTTGGCTGTTCATCTTGCGCCCGCAGCATTGGCCACGCAGCTTTGCCGAATGGCGTCAGCCTGCCGCTTGGGCAGCGGCGCTGAGCCAAGCGGTCGTGCAGCTTTTGCTGGTCGCCTTGCTGTTTGGCGTTGGGCGCGGCATCGGTGGGGCGCTGGGCTTTCAGCCGCACTATGGCCCGCTGTTGCCGATCTCTATCTCTTTCCTGTCGATCCCGCTGTCGCGGTTGATCTGGGATCCTTGGAAATCGGCCGAACTGAACGACCTGCTTGATCATGCCATTCAGCACATCGCGCCGCAGCAAACCGCCAGCGATAGCGCGGCGCTTGATCTTGCCCGCGCCATGGTCGCCCCGCTGGCCGACCTGCCTGATAGCACCAGCACAGATCAGGTTGCCCGTCACCTTGCCGCCTTGTCCGCACACGCCAACCCAAAGCATATCCGCGCCGTACTGTTCGAACAGGCCCGCAGCGCCCACGTCCGCCGCGCCGAAACCTTGGCATTGATTTTGCACACCACCGACGCCCGCCTGATTGCCGACGTCCCCGGCGATGGCCCGACGCTTGCGCTGTCGCTGCTGCCCGATGCCCCCGAGCTGATCGCGGTTTTCGCCCGCCGCCTGACTGCCGCGCTGAACCAAAACCCCGATCTGTGGGGCAAATGCCCGTCGGTCGATCATCTGGCCGATCTGGTCGCCCGCTATGACAACACCGATGCCGAGGCCCCACTTCGCGATCTGATCGCCGCCACCAACCGCGCCCAACCTGCCGACGGATTGGCCTAGCCACCTTGGCGTCATCGCGGTAAAAGCCCGCATGACCGATACACCCGCACCCAGCAAATCCCATGGCCGCCTTTCCATTCGCGCCAGTCTGAAACCGCGCGATCTGATGGAAGAGCCGCTGCACGTCAAAGATGCGTGGCGCGCCAAGATCATCACGCTGTTCCCCGATGCCTTCCCCGGCACGCTGGGCCTGTCGCTGACCGGCAAGGCGCTGGATCTGGGGCTTTGGGCGCTGGAAACCTTTGATCTGCGCCGCTTCGGGCAGGGCAAACACCTGAATGTCGATGATACGCCCGCAGGCGGCGGCGCCGGTATGGTGCTGCGCGCCGATGTGCTGGACGCCGCTTTGGCCGAAGCCAGCCTTGGCACGCCCCAAGACCGCACCCGCTGGCCGCTGATCTATCTTAGCCCCCGCGGCAAACCGTTCAATCAGGCCATGGCCCGCCGTTTTGCCGCCTGTGATGGCCTGACCATGCTTTGTGGCCGCTTTGAAGGCGTCGACCAACGCTTTCTGGATTACCACGAGGTGGAAGAGGTCAGTTTGGGCGATTTCGTTCTGACCGGCGGTGAAATTGCCGCCACCGCCCTGATCGACGCCACCGTGCGCTTGCTGCCGAAGGTTTTGGGCAATCAAGCCTCGACCGAAGAGGAATCTTTTTCCGACGGCTTGCTGGAACATCCGCAATACACCCGCCCCGCGGTCTGGAACGATCTGCCGATCCCCGATGTGCTGCAATCGGGTCATCACGGCGAAATCGCAAAATGGCGCAAGGCCCAAGCCGAACACATCACCAAGACCCGCCGCCCCGATTTGTGGCAAGCGCATCAGCGCAAGAAAAGCTGACTACGGGTCGGCAAGACCGACGGTTGCGCGGGCAGGGGGGAAGGCGCTAACATCAGACGACCCGCTTGCGCGGAAATTCTTAACGAATGATGAATGTGACTATGTTAAGTAATTGATTTTATAATACAAAATTCGGTGTCGCACTGACGGACACCTGCCGCTCCCCTCTGCCCACTTGACCCATCCTCCCCCACGCCCTATACGCCGCCTGTCCGGGGTAGAAATGCCCGTCGGGCCCGATTCCTTTTTGCCGCAACCCGTGCGTTCTTCTTCACGGCTGGCCTGAAGCTCGGACTTAAAAACGCAAGTGCCATCTCTGGCGGGCTTACCTTCGGGTAGGGACTCGATCGAAGACCAGAAGCTCTGGCGCGGCATCACTTCGGGGAACACCCCGAGCTATAAAGGACCTGCGATGAACTTGATCGCCCAACTCGAAGCCGAGCAGATCGCTGCGCTTGGCAAGACCATCCCGGACTTCAAAGCCGGTGATACCATCCGCGTCGGTTACAAAGTGACCGAAGGCACCCGTTCGCGCGTGCAGAACTATGAAGGCGTTGTGATCGGCCGCAAGGGCGGCGCGACCATCTCTGCTTCGTTCACCGTGCGCAAAATCTCGTTCGGCGAAGGCGTCGAGCGCGTGTTCCCGCTGTACTCCACCAACATTGCAACGATCGAAGTCGTGCGCCGTGGCCGCGTGCGTCGCGCCAAGCTGTACTACCTGCGTGATCGTCGCGGCAAGTCGGCACGGATCGTGGAAGACACCAACTACAAAGCCAAAGCGGAATAAGGAACAGGGCGATGAAAGACGGCATTCACCCCGACTACCACATGATCGACGTCAAAATGACGGACGGTTCGGTGTTCAAAACCAAAACCACCTGGGGCAAAGAAGGCGACCAAATGGCGCTGGATATCGACCCGCTGGCACACCCGGCATGGACCGGTGGTTCGGCCAAGCTGATGGACACCGGCGGCCGCGTGTCGAAGTTCAAGAACAAATACGCCGGTCTGGGTTTCTGATCCAAGATCAAGGCAAGTATCAGGGCGCCGCAGCAGCGGCGCCCTTTTCATTTGGTGAACCGCGCAATCCCCGCCATACTGCCGCCATGCGTGCCCTTATCCTTTGTCTTGCCCTTACCTCGCCCGCCGCCGCCGAAACGGTCTTGGACCGGGCCGCAGGCTTTTACGGCTCTGCCAGCAACCCGATGCAAAGCTGTGACGCCAATCCGCACGAGCTTTCCTTCCTGACCAACCCGCCACATGCGATGTTTCACTGGGCCTTGCCCCGGCTTGGCCCCGATGGGGTGATGTCGCAGGACGAAACCTACGACCTGCGCGACGCCAGCGACAGCACCCTAACCTTGCAACGCGAAGGCGATGCGCCGCTGCCGGAAACCGGGCGCCGCCCGACATGGATTTTGCGGCTGACCAGCAATCCTGACGGCTACTGCTGGGGCCGCAGTGATTGGTCGCCCGTGCGCTGTATCGAATCTGCGGTGCGTTGCGATACCTCCGCGCCAATGTCTTAGCCCACTTCCTGCTTCCCCTTGCCCCTTTTCCCCGTGTAGGAAGCAGGCTGGACCAGTTAAGGAACGCAGGCATGGCGCATATCATCGTCGTTGGGAACGAAAAGGGCGGATCGGGGAAATCGACCACCTGTATGCACGTTGCCACGGCCCTTGCACGGATGGGGCATCGGGTTGGTGCGCTTGATCTGGACCTGCGGCAAAAATCTTTTGGCCGCTATGTCGAAAATCGGCGCGCCTATCTTGCCCGCAGCAACCTGAGCCTGCCGACCCCCGATTATCGCGACCTGCCAGAGATTGACGCTGCCAGCCTTGGTTCGGGCGAAAACGCCTTTGACGCGCGGCTTTCAGCGGCGATTGCCGCGCTAGAGCCGGTGTCGGATTTCATTCTGATCGATTGCCCTGGTAGCCACACGCGCCTGTCGCAAGTCGCGCATAGCCTAGCCGACACGCTGATTACTCCGCTGAACGACAGCTTTGTCGATTTTGATTTGCTGGCGCGGGTTGACCCGGAAACGGGCCGGGTCAAAGGCCCGTCGATCTACTCCGAAATGGTGTGGAACGCGCGGCAGTTGCGGGCGCAAGCCGGGCTGAAGCCGATTGACTGGATCGTGCTGCGCAACCGTTTGGGCGCACAGCAGATGCACAACAAAAAGAAGGTCGGTGCCGCGCTGGAAGAATTGTCAAAGCGGATCGGTTTCCGCGTTGCCCCTGGCTTTTCCGAGCGTGTCATTTTCCGCGAACTGTTTCCGCGCGGCCTGACGCTGCTAGACTTGAAAGATTCTGGGGTTGATCAGCTGAACCTGTCGAACATCGCGGCCCGGCAAGAACTGCGTGATTTGATAAAAGAGCTTAAGCTGCCTGCTGTGACAGCCGATTTTTGAACAGCATCGGCTGTGCCTCGTGGCGGGCCTCTCGGGTGCGGGTGCGTTCCAGCCGCAGATCGAACAGATCTGGGGCGGCGTCGGTCTTGCGGGTAAACATCCCAAACTTGGCAAACAGGGCGTATCCGAATTTCATAGCGACCTCCTGTCGGTCATTCATTCCTGCACTTTGATGCTGAAACGGGGCCGTAAAACGGCCTTAAGGCGATTTATTGTGGCGAAATCGGCCTGCGTCGGAAACAATCGGTTTCCAGAGCGGGGTTGAGCCTGCGGGCCCAGCCGTGGCAGAAGTCTTTCAAAACCGGAAAGGAAGCCCTATGTCGAACCCGCTTTATGATGCGTTGTTTGCATCGCTTGCTGTCCGCGATACGGCATTTCTTATCTTGGCGGATGGCCACGAAATTTCTGGCACGGCGTTTCATGCCGATATTGCCCGCATCGCCAACGCATTGCGTGGCTTGGGTGTGCAGCCCGGTGATCGGGTTGCCGTGCAAATTGCAAAATCACCGCAGGCCTTGGCCGTCTATGCCGCGACCACGTCAATCGGCGCGATCTTTTTGCCGTTGAACACCGCCTATACTGCCGATGAATTGGACTACTTCCTTGGGAATGCCACGCCAGCGGTGTTCTTGTGTGACCCGACGAAAGCAGATGCGCTGGCGCCGGTCGCCGCGCGGCACGGCGCGCAATTGCTGACGCTGGGTGCCAAAGCGGATGGCACACTGCCTGCGCTGATGGTGGACCAGCCTGCCAGCTTTACCGCCACTGACCGTTCGGGCCGCGATCTTGCCGCGATCCTTTACACCTCTGGCACGACTGGTCGGTCGAAGGGCGCGATGCTGACGCATGACAACTTGCTGTCAAATGCAAGAACGCTTGCCGCGCTTTGGCGTTTTACGGCGCAAGATACGCTGCTGCACGCTTTACCTATTTTTCACACCCATGGCCTGTTTGTTGCGTCAAACATCAGCCTGCTGACGCAGGGGAAAATGATCTTCCTGCCGGGGTTTGATGCCGAAACCACGCTAAGGCTGCTGCCGCGCGCAACCG
>JAHEDL010000190.1 GCA_024641255.1 Pseudorhodobacter sp. | reverse complement strand
CCCCGACGAAGAAATCGGTCGCGGCGTCAACCCGCGCCTGCCCGCCGACCTTGCCTGCGATTTCGCCTACACCTTCGACGGCGGCGCGGTGGGCGAGATTGAATACGAAAGCTTTTCGGCCGACGGCGCAGTGGTGACGATCACCGGCGTGTCAATCCACCCCGGCCTTGCCAAGGGCAAGCTGGTGAACGCGCTGACCCTTGCCGCAAAACTGATCACCGCGCTGCCTGCTAACCAGACCCCCGAACAAACCGATGACCGCGACGGCTTTATCCACCTGACCGATCTGACCGGATCGGCTGCCGAAGCAAAGCTGCGCTTCATCCTGCGCGATTTCGAACGCGATGGCCTTGCCGCAAAGGGCGCGCTGCTGACCAACCTTTGCGCGGCCATTGCCGCCACCGAACCCACCGCCGCCATCACCTGCGACATCCGCCCGCAATATCGCAACATGCGCTATTGGCTGGAAAAAGACATGACCCCGGTTGACCTTGCCCGCGACGCGGCCCGCAGCCTTGGCATCGAACCTGTCTCGGTGCCGATCCGTGGCGGCACCGACGGCTCGCGACTGACAGAAATGGGGGTGCCTTGCCCGAACCTGTTCACCGGCATGCAAAACATCCACGGCCCCTTGGAATGGGTGTCGGTGCAGGACATGCAACAGGCCACGCAGCTTTGCCTGGCTTTGGTCGAACGCGCCGCCACGCCGGCTTGATGCGCCGCCCCACAGGCGCTATCGCGTCGATATGGCCCAGCACATCTCGCCCTATCACGCCCCCGATTTCTACAAAGACGCGCTCGCCAAGGGGCGTCACCGTGATATCGTGGGCGGCCGTTGGGACGAAACCGGCCGTATTCAGATGCAACTTTTGCTTGAAGCCGGGTTGCTGCCGCAGCATCACCTGCTGGACATCGGGGCCGGATCGTTGCGCTTGGGCTGCAAAGCGGTGCCCTATCTGAACCCCGGCCATTACTGGGCCACCGATCTGTCGGGCGCGCTGCTGCGCAAAGGCTACGAGGCTGAAATCGCCGACACCGCGCGGCTTTCTGCTGATCATCTGATCGAAGACAGCGATTTCAGCTTTCCGGGCCTGCCCGCCACCATCACCCATGCGCTTGCGTTTGCGGTGTTTACCCACCTTCCCGCCAACCACCTGCGCCGCGCCTTGCTGCAAATTCGCGCACGGTTTCCCCAGCTTGAAATACTGCTGTTCACGGTGTTTCTGGCGCCTGATGCCGCGACAAGCCTGCTCCCGGTCAAGCAGCCCGATGGCGTGGTGACGCATGACACCCGTGCGCCCTATCACATGCTGGCCGAAGACGTTCTGCACCTGACCCGCGCGTCGGGCTTTGCGCCCGACCTGCGCAGCACCCGCCTGCCGCGCGGCCAAGTGTTGATCAGTGCAACCCCGGTTTAAGCCGCCAATCACGCCAAATCGGGCGCATATTCGGCTAGGAAATCCGCGTAGCGCAGCCGCAAGGCGGCATCAAATCCGGCCTCTGACAGGTCAACCCCGCGCAACAGGCTTAGGGCGGCGGCGCGATCAAAGGGCGTCAGATCCAGCGCGCAAAGCGCGTGCAACTGGTTGGCTTGATCGGGCTGCAATTGTGTCAATTCATTCAGAAAATGCGCCCGCAGCGCCGGGTCTGCCATGGCTTCACGCAGCGCTTGAAACTGCGCGGTGCGCGGCTTGCCGTGGCGGGCGCTGGCTTTGGTGACAGGCTCGTGCGCCCGCCGCAACAGCTTGATCATGTAGTGCAGCCGCGTCAGCCCGTCGAAATGCAACAGCCGCGTCGATTGAATCACCCGATGCACCGGCCGCCCCTTTGGCGCATGGATCGACATTTCGGCCCCCACACCCACCCGCACCAACGCTTTCCCCGCCTTATGCCCCGTCAGCCCTTCTTTGAAGAAATCCGCCATCAGGCCGTAAACCATCGGCCCAGTGCTGGAAAACTCTGGCAGCGCGTGGCGGAAGACGCCGGTAAAAATATCGCCGGTTTCGCCCGCCAACCGCACCCGTTCGGCCATCAGCAGCCGCAGATACACCGCCTGCGGCGGGGCCTTGGCCAACTCGGCCGCCACCGCCGCACCATCACGCACGAATTCGTCACAGTCGCAATGCAGCAGCCAATCGGCCCGCGTCCGGCCCAGCGCGACATTGGCGTTGAAAGATTGCCGCGTGGTGTGGATCAGCGGCCGGGTCTTGCGGCGCGATGCCTGCCAATAGGCATCGTCACACACCGTCACATAACACCCCGCCAGACCTGCCAAGGCGGCACTCGCCTGCGGATCGGGCCGGTCAAGAAACAGATGCACCTCTGCGGCACCAATGGCCAAATGATGCGCCGCAAAGGCCGCGACCAAAGCGGCAGGTTCATCCACCGTCGCAACCACCGCCCAACTTGGCGCCATCCCTTACCCTTTCTTAACCCGACGCCCGCAGGATGCCGACCGTTACCGCCAACATCAAGCCCTCGATCAATTTGCTATAATCTAAAGGAAACCGCCGTAGTGATCACAAAATTTTTTCGTGTGATCACAAATGTCGCTTTTCCTCGCCTCCAACGCTTTTCGTGTTTTGAACCAGCTTATTTCTGTGTCATCACGCGGCAAATCCAAGCTGATGGGACAGATCCATGAACATCCATGAATATCAGGCCAAGGCCCTGCTGCGCTCTTACGGCATCCCGGTCAGCGATGGCCGCGCGGTGACCAAGGCCGAAGAGGCCAAGACCGCCGCTGGTGAATTGGACGGCCCGCTTTGGGTGGTCAAGGCGCAAATCCACGCCGGTGGCCGTGGCAAAGGCCATTTCGTTGAGCCCGAAGCCGGTGAAAAAGGCGGCGTCCGCCTTGCCCGTTCGGTTGGCGAAGCCGCCGAATTCGCCCGCCAGATGCTGGGCCGCACCCTTGTAACGGTGCAAACCGGCCCGGCTGGCAAGCAGGTCAACCGCATCTACATCGAAGACGGCAGCGATATTGCCCGCGAATTGTATCTGGCCATGCTGATCGACCGTCAGTCGTCGCGGATCTCTTTCGTCTGCTCGACCGAAGGCGGCATGTCGATTGAAGACGTGGCGCATGACACGCCCGAAAAGATCCTGTCGTTCGACATCGACCCGGCGACGGGCCTGTCGGATTTCCACGGCCGCCGCGTGGCTTTCGCGCTGGGTCTGGAAGGCAATCAGGTCAAGCAATGCGTTGGCATCGTGAAGAACCTGTACAAGCTGTTCGTCGAAAAAGACATGGACATGCTGGAAATCAACCCCTTCGTGGTGATGACCGACGGCAACCTGAAGCTGCTTGACGCGAAGATGAGCTTTGACGGCAACGCGATCTATCGCCACCCCGACATCGCCGCCCTGCGCGACGAAACCGAAGAAGACCCCAAGGAACTGGCCGCGTCGAAGTTCGACCTGAACTATATCGCGCTGGATGGTGAAATTGGCTGCATGGTCAACGGCGCAGGTCTTGCGATGGCCACCATGGACATCATCAAGCTTTACGGCGCAGAACCGGCAAACTTCCTTGACGTGGGCGGCGGCGCCACCAAAGAAAAAGTCACCGAAGCGTTCAAGATCATCACCTCTGACCCCAACGTCAAAGGGATCTTGGTCAACATCTTTGGCGGCATCATGCGCTGCGACATCATCGCCGAAGGCGTGATTGCGGCAGTGAAAGAAGTCGGCCTGAAGGTTCCGCTGGTGGTGCGCCTTGAAGGCACCAACGTCGAACTGGGCAAAGACATCATCCGCAATTCCGGTCTGAACGTGATCGCCGCTGACAACCTCAGCGATGCGGCGCAAAAGATCGTCAAGGCGGTCAAAGGATGATCCGCGCCGCCGCCCTTCTGGCCCTGATGGCAGCTCCGGTATCGGCCCAAGAGGCTGATCCGGCGCAGCAAATGCTTGAAGGCTTTTCCATCTGCATGATGTCGGCAAAAGAGACTGCGGTGTCTTATGTCGATATCTACAAATGGACCAAAAGTGCGGCGGAAGACGGGATCGAAATTGCCATGCCCGGCGTTGGCAGCGACACTTTTGTGCTGCTGTCGCAAGACAAAAGCTTTTGCCACGTTGAAAGCCTTGTTCTTGGCACCGACAAGACCTTGGAGACGTTCAAAAGCGCCATCGAGCTTGGCGGCATGTTCAAATTGCCAGAGCCGCAAACCTCGCCCGATGGCTGCGCGCTTTATGATTTTGGCGATGGCATGACCGCAACCCTGACCAGCGGCGGCAACGATCCCACCTGCACCTCGCAAACCGACAGCGCGCTGCGCTTCGACTTTGCGGCCGAACAATGAACCTTGGGCCGGAACATCCGGCCCGCCCTTGAGTTGAAAATCGAAGGAACGCCACAATGGCCGTACTCGTTAATGAAAACACCCGCGTGATCTGCCAAGGCTTCACCGGTTCGCAAGGCACCTTCCACTCGGAACAGGCCATTGCCTATGGCACCAAAATGGTCGGCGGCGTTACCCCCGGCAAAGGCGGCACCAGCCACCTGAACCTGCCGGTGTTCAACTCGGTGCACGAAGCCCGCGCCATGACGCAGGCCAACGCCTCTGTCATCTATGTGCCGCCGCCCTTCGCCGCCGATTCGATCCTTGAGGCGATCGACGCCGAAATGGAACTGATCGTCTGCATCACCGAAGGCATTCCGGTGCTGGACATGATGAAGGTCAAGCGCGCGCTGATCAATTCGAAGTCGCGTCTGATCGGGCCGAACTGCCCCGGCGTCATCACCCCCGACGCCTGCAAGATCGGCATCATGCCGGGCCACATCCACCGCCGCGGCAGCGTCGGCGTTGTGTCGCGTTCGGGCACGCTGACCTACGAAGCCGTAAAGCAAACCTCGGACCTTGGCCTTGGCCAATCCACCGCTGTCGGCATCGGCGGCGACCCGATCAAGGGCACCGAACATATCGACGTGCTGGAAATGTTCCTGGCAGACCCCGAAACCACCTCGATCATCATGATCGGTGAAATCGGCGGTTCGGCCGAAGAAGAAGCCGCACAGTTCCTGGCCGATGAAAAGAAGCGCGGCCGCTGGAAGCCCACCGCCGGTTTCATCGCGGGCCGCACCGCGCCGAAAGGCCGCCGCATGGGCCACGCAGGCGCCATCGTTGCCGGTGGCAAGGGCGATGCCGAATCGAAGATCGAAGCGATGAAATCCGCAGGGATCATCGTGGCCGACAGCCCGGCCGGTCTGGGCGAAGCCGTGATGAAAGCTTTGGGCAAGTAAGATGAGCCGCGCCGCTTCCGTCCTTGCGCCATCAGACGACAGGGCGATCCTGTCGTTCAGCCTGCTGCTGGCCGCGTTGGTGGCTGGGGTTGTGCTGTCGCTTGGGCAGGCAGAACCCGCATCTCTTAGCACTCTGTTTTCACTTTTGAACTAAGGCGGTGGGGGCAACCCCGCCGCCAAGGCCATCTGGCCAAACCCTAGGGAGGCATGACATGACCGAACAATCCCCGAATAGCCAATTCCACGCCTCCAGCTTCCTGCAAGGGGCCAACGCCGATTACATTGATCAGCTGGCAGCCGCCTACGCCGCCGATCCTGCAAGCGTTGATGCGCAATGGGCAGATTTCTTCCGCAGCCTGAACGAACCTGAAATGGACGCCAAGCGTCAGGCCGCCGGCCCGTCCTGGGCCCGCGCCGATTGGCCGCCGACACCGTCGGATGACATTACCGGTGCGATGACCGGCGAATGGCCCGCCGCTCCGGTGGCCAAAGGTGCTGCGAAAAAGATCACCGAAAAGGCCGCTGAAAAAGGCGTCGCCCTGACCGAAGAGCAGATCCAGCGCGCCGTGCTGGACAGCATTCGCGCCATCATGATCATCCGCGCCTATCGGATCCGTGGCCACCTTGCCGCCGATCTTGACCCGCTGGGCATGACCGAACGCGGCAACCACCCCGAACTTGACCCCGCATCCTATGGCTTCACCGAAGCCGACATGGATCGCCCGATTTTCATCGACAACGTGCTGGGCCTGACCCACGCGTCGATGCGCCAGATTGTCGAAATCGTCAAACGCACCTATTGCGGCACGTTCGCGCTGCAATACATGCATATCTCTGATCCGGCGCAGGCCGCTTGGCTGAAAGAGCGGATCGAAGGTTTCGGCAAGGAAATCGCGTTTACCCGCGAAGGCCGCAAAGCTATTCTGAACAAGCTGGTCGAAGCCGAAGGCTACGAAAAGTTTCTGCATGTCAAATACATGGGCACCAAGCGCTTTGGTCTGGACGGCGGCGAAAGCCTGATCCCCGCGATGGAACAGATCATCAAGCGCGGTGGCAATCTGGGCGTGAAAGATATCGTCATCGGCATGCCGCACCGCGGCCGCCTGTCGGTTCTGGCCAACGTGATGATGAAGCCCTACCGCGCGATCTTCAACGAATTCCAAGGTGGCAGCTTCAAGCCCGAAGACGTTGATGGGTCGGGCGACGTGAAATACCACCTTGGCGCGTCGTCGGACCGCACCTTTGACGGCAACACCGTGCACCTGTCGCTGACCGCGAACCCGTCGCACCTAGAGGCGGTGAACCCGGTCGTGCTGGGCAAAGTGCGCGCCAAACAAGACCAGTTGAACGACACCGACCGCCATCAGGTGCTGCCGATCTTGCTGCACGGCGATGCGGCCTTTGCCGGTCAGGGCGTTGTGGCAGAATGTTTCGGCCTGTCGGGCCTGAAAGGCCACCGCACCGGCGGCACCATCCATATCATCGTCAACAACCAGATCGGCTTTACCACCGCACCGTCGTTCTCGCGCTCGTCGCCCTACCCGACCGACATCGCGCTGATGGTCGAAGCACCGATCTTCCACGTCAACGGTGACGACCCCGAGGCCGTGGTGCATGCCGCCAAAGTGGCCACCGAATACCGTCAAACCTTCCACAAAGACGTGGTTCTGGACATCTTCTGCTACCGCCGCTTTGGTCACAACGAAGGCGACGAGCCGATGTTCACCAACCCGGCGATGTACACCCGCATCCGCAAGCAAAAGACCACGCTGCAACTTTATACCGAACGCTTGGTGAAAGACGGCCTGATCCCCGAAGGCGAGATCGAGGATATGAAGGCGGCGTTCCAAGCCAAGCTGAACGCCGAATTCGACGTGGGCAAGGATTACAAGCCGAACAAGGCCGATTGGCTGGATGGCCGCTGGAAAGCCCTGTCGCCGAAAGATCTGGAAAACTATCAGCACGGCAACACCTCGATCAAAGCCGAAACCATGGCCGAGGTGGGCGCAGCCCTGACCCGCGTGCCGGAAGGCTTTGATATTCACAAGACCGTGGCGCGCCAGCTGGAATCCAAGGCAAAAATGTTCGAAACCGGCAAGGGTTTCGATTGGGCCACCGCAGAAGCTTTGGCGTTTGGTTCGTTGCAGACCGAAGGCTTCCCGGTGCGTCTGGCGGGGCAAGACTGCACCCGCGGCACCTTCAGCCAGCGCCACTCGGGCTGGATCGACCAGACCACCGAAGAACGCTACTACCCGCTGAACCACATCCGCGCCGGTCAAGCGCGGTATGAGGTGATCGATTCGATGCTGTCGGAATACGCGGTTCTGGGCTTTGAATACGGCTATTCGCTGTCCGAACCCAACGCGCTGACGATGTGGGAAGCCCAGTTCGGCGATTTCGCCAACGGCGCGCAGATCATGTTTGACCAGTTCATCAACTCGGGCGAATCGAAATGGCTGCGGATGTCGGGCCTTGTCTGCCTGCTGCCGCACGGCTTTGAAGGTCAGGGGCCGGAGCATTCGTCCGCCCGTCTGGAACGCTTCTTGCAGAACTCGGCGCATGACAACTGGATCGTGGCAAACTGCTCGACCCCGGCGAACTACTTCCACATCCTGCGCCGCCAGCTGCACCGCGATTATCGCAAGCCGCTGATCCTGATGACGCCGAAGTCACTGCTGCGTCACCCGATGTGCATCTCTGACGCCGCCGATTTCACCGACGGGTCGATGTTCCACCGCGTGCTGTGGGATGATGCGCAAAAGGGTCACTCTGACCTGACGCTGAAGGCCGACGACAAGATCAAGCGCGTGGTGATGTGCTCGGGCAAGGTTTACTACGACCTGTTGGCAGAACGCGATGCGCGCGGGCTCGACGATGTGTATCTGCTGCGCGTCGAACAGCTTTACCCGGTTCCGGCAAAATCGCTGACCGCCGAACTGTCGCGCTTCAAGAACGCCGAATGGGTCTGGTGCCAGGAAGAGCCGAAGAACGCCGGCGCATGGTTCCATATGGAGCCAGAGCTGGAAACCATCCTGACCCAGATCGGCGCCAAGAACACCCGCGCCCGCTATGCTGGTCGCGCCGCCTCGGCGTCGCCTGCAACCGGTCTGGCCTCCAAGCACAAACTCGAACAGCAAACCCTGGTCAACGAAGCGCTCGGCTGACCCCGTATCTAATCGCGCCGAAGCGCAGGAGATTGAAATGACTGATGTTATGGTGCCCTCGTTGGGCGAAAGCGTGTCCGAAGCCACCGTTTCGACCTGGTTCAAAAAGCCCGGCGATGTGGTGAAGCAAGACGAAATGCTGTGCGAACTTGAAACCGACAA
>JAHEDL010000187.1 GCA_024641255.1 Pseudorhodobacter sp. | reverse complement strand
GGATACCGTCTTTGATCAGACCGGCGGCCGCGTCGGTCGGCGACCCGTTGATCTGCAGAACACCGCCCTTGTCGGTCGGCAGACCCAGATCTTTCAAATGCGCCATCAGCGATTCAGCAATAGCTTTGCCGATGCCCTTGTTGTCGAACGAAACATAATAATCGGCGGGCTTGTCCGGTATCGGACGGTCATAGGCGATAACTTTCACGCCTTGGCTTTGCGCAAGGCTAACCATCGCGGCGGCTGCACTGCTGTCCACCGGGTCCAGCACGATCACCGTCGCGCCTTGGGTGATGACAGAGTTGAACTGCTGCTGTTGCAGCGCCGCATCGGCGGTGGCGTTCTGGTAAATCACCGTGCAGTCAGCGCACAGCTTTGCCATCTCGGCCTGAAAGCCAGGGAAGTCATGCTCTTCATAGCGGGTCGATGCTTGGTCGGGCATCAGGAATGCCACGGTGCCAGCGGTCTGCGCAAACGCCGCGCCGCTGATAAGCGCGGTGGAAAGCGCCAGCGCGCCCATCAGATGTGATGCAGAAAGTTTCATTGGTCATCCTCCATGTTGACCGCTTCTCTTGATTCCCTCGACAGCGCGGGTCATCGCCGCCAAGGGTGTTGGCTTGCCTGCAGACAATACCTGACCATGCGGTGGCAGTAGGGTTCTGCCGCCGGTGCCATTTGTCCATCACTCAAACCGGGTCTTCGCCGGAAGCTTTGCTAGGGCGGGGTTCCTCGGCCCCGCCGGGCGCCACTTTTTGGCAGAACTCGTCCTTACTTCAGGCCGCTAGGGCCGGGGGTTGGTTTTCGGCAAGCAATTCCCGGAATCGCGAAGGCGTCATGCCTTTTTGCACCTGAAACTGCCGGTTAAAATTAGATATGTTGTTGAAACCAGACGAAAAGCACACGTCGGTTATCTTCATCTCGCTTGGCCCCATCAACAACTGGCACGCAAGGTTGATCCGCAGGCGGTTGACGTATTTCACCAAGGCCTGCCCGGTATGGCGACGGAAGCTGCGCGAAAACGCCGAAGCACTTAGGCCCGCAATTTCGGCAAGATCGGCTTCGCTGAACTGTTCGGTCAGGTTCGCGTTGATATAGGCCAAGGCTTCGTTGATCCCGGTTGACATAAATCCCGACGGGTCAGGCAGATAGCTGGCCGAGGTCAGCGTCGTCACATCCGCCCGCGAAAGCACCCCCAACAGACCAAAAAACGCTTCGATGCGGCGAATGCCCTGCGCGGTAACAAGCTCTGCCAGCAGTGGCGCCGCAAGCTCTGCCGTGGCTGCGCTGAACAACGCGCCGCGGCGGCTGGTTTCCAACAAGTCCTGACAGGCCGCAAGCTCTGGCAACAGCGCCATCGCATCGGCGATAAATTCTTCGGTGAACTGCAACACCCGGCTGCGCAACGGCACCTTGGTGTCCACCGTCACATCGCTAACCCAGTTGTGCGGCAGGTTCGGCCCTGTCAGCACCAGATTTCCGGGTTCAAAATTGCCAATGAAATCACCGACAAAATAATGCCCCGACGTGGCAACCACATGGTGAATTTCGTATTCAGGGTGAAAATGCCAGCGCACCGTATGATACGGATAGCCGTGTTCCCACGCCTTGAAAGATTCAGAGCGTCCGATCTGGACGACTTCTAGGTCCGGTTTCATCCGCCATCCTCCCTTCACAACTCCGAACTCACGGCCCGGTTTTTGCGCCTTCCGCCCGGCAGGTTTTCTACCTTGGCAAGATTGACGATACCGGCGGCAAACTGCTGGCGCTACTACGCTACAACATCGCAACTGATACTTTTTTGTCGTTTTGTACAAAATTCCAGCCGATATTGCCGCATCGTACATAAGTGCTTTCGCCGCGGTTACATTGGCTGGCACCGGCACCAACGCAGACCGACTCAAGCGCAAGACGCTTGCCCTTACGTCGCCATCAGGCGCAATTCATGCTACGGCAGCACAACCGCCCGCCCAAAACGCGCACCGTTTCTGGTGTTGACATTGATCTGGCCGGGCCATATCACGCGGCAACCAGAAAGTGCCGCTGTAGCTCAGCTGGTAGAGCACGTCATTCGTAATGATGGGGTCGGGAGTTCGAGTCTCTTCAGCGGCACCACTTTCCCAGATTAACAATCAAATCACTATGAATTAGCGCTGCTTGGCGTTTTGATGATCATCTGCTTTTGCCTTTCGTATTGACGAACATAAGCAGAACATTACATCGTCACCCATGGGTAAGTTCACGCTACAAGACAAGCTTGCGATCCTTTCGGATGCGGCAAAATACGACGCCTCTTGCGCCTCTTCGGGCGGGGAGCGGCGCGATTCCCGCAAAGGCGGCGTCGGATCTTCGGGCGGCAGCGGCATCTGCCACGCCTACACGCCAGACGGGCGCTGCATTTCCTTGCTGAAAATTCTGATGACGAATTTCTGCATCTTTGACTGCGCTTACTGCATCAACCGGGTGTCGTCTAACGTGGAACGCGCCCGGTTTTCGGTGGAAGAAGTGGTAACGCTGACGCTGGAATTCTATCGGCGCAACTATATCGAAGGTTTGTTCCTTTCCTCGGGCATCATCCGCTCGCCCGATCAGACCATGGCCGACATGGTGCGCATCGCGCAGACCTTACGCCAAGACCACAGCTTTCGCGGCTATATCCACCTGAAAACCATCCCCGACGCCTCGCCCGATCTGATCCGCCAAGCAGGGCTTTACGCCGACCGGCTGTCGATCAACGTCGAACTCCCGCAAGATGCGTCCTTGCGCAAATTCGCGCCCGAAAAGCGGCCCGAAACCATCCGCGCCACCATGGCGCAGGTGCGGTTGGAGGGGGAAGCCGCCAAAGACCTGTCGCACAGTGGCAAACGGCCACCTCGCTTTGCACCTGCAGGGCAAAGCACACAGATGATCATCGGCGCGGATGGCACCGACGATGTGACAATCCTGACCAGCGCGACGCGACTATACACCGGCTACAAGCTGCGACGCGTCTACTATTCTGCGTTTTCTCCGATTCCCGACGCGTCTGCCGCCCTGCCGCTGATCCAACCACCGTTGCTGCGCGAACATCGGCTGTATCAGGCCGACTGGCTGATGCGGTTCTACGGTTTCAGTGCCGACGAAATTGCAACCGGCACCACCGCGGGCCATCTGGACCTTGAGCTTGACCCAAAACTCGCTTGGGCGCTGCAGCATCGCGGGCAGTTCCCGGTGGATGTAAACGCGGCTAGCCAAGAGATGCTGCTGCGGGTGCCGGGCTTTGGCACCAAAACCGTGGACCGCATCATCGCGGCCCGCCGCAACCGCAGCCTGCGCTATGAAGATCTGGTTCGCATCGGCGCGCAGATGAAGAAAGCCAAGGCCTTTGTCAGCATGCCCGGCTGGACCCCCGGTGCCATGACCGACAGCAACGATTTGCGCGCCCGCTTCGCCCCGCCGCCGCAGCAGTTGCGCCTGCTATGACCTATGCCGTCACCCTGCCAGATCGCGGCGGGTTTGACGCGTGGCGCGCCGCCGCGCGCATCGCGATTTCGCACCAAATTCCGCCCGATCAACTGGATTGGACGGGCGGCGGCGGCCTGTTTGCCACCGCACCGCTGCCGTCAGACATCGGCCCCCATCAGGTGCGCGTCACGCAACAGTTCTTAAATCTGGCGCAGTCGGTGATCTGGCATTCCGACCCGGAACGCTTTGCGCTGCTTTATCAGGCCCTGTGGCAAAGCAGTCGGCACGAAGGCGCGGCAACGTCGCAAGCAGATCCGCTTGGGCGGCGGTTGCACCTGCTGGCAAAAGGCGTTGGCCGCGATATCCACAAGATGCACGCCTTTGTGCGGTTTCGCGAATGCCCCAGCAACGGCCCGCGCCGCCGCTTCGCCGCGTGGTTCGAACCCGAACATAACACCCTTGAACCCGGTGCTGCCTTCTTTGCCAAACGCTTTGGCGACATGGATTGGATGATCGCCACCCCCCGCCTAACCGCCCAATTTCAAGACGGCAGGCTAAGCTTTGGCCCTGCGGCGCCCCGCCCCGACCTGCCCGACGACGCCTCAGAAGGGCTTTGGGCCACTTATTTCGCCAATATCTTCAACCCTGCCCGTATCAAACTTGATGCGATGCGGTCGGAAATGCCCAAGAAATACTGGAAGAACCTGCCCGAAACCCGTCTGATCCCGGAAATGTTGAAAGATGCCGAAACGCGGGTGCAGCGCATGCGCGACGCCGGCGCGTCACAGGCACGACCGGGCGCTGCGGCTGTTTCAACCCGCTACCGTGCCGGCATGGCGCAGGCCGTGGCCCCACCCGCGACGCTGGATCAGGCGCGCAAGGCCGCCTTACAGTGCCGCCGCTGCGCGTTGTGCGAGGCGGCAACCCAAACCGTCTGGGGCGCGGGAAATCCAGATGCCAACCTGATGATCGTGGGCGAACAGCCCGGCGATCAAGAAGATCTTACCGGCAGCCCCTTCATTGGCCCCGCAGGCATTGTGCTGCGGCAGGCAATGGCGCAAGCGGGTATCAATGCTGAAACGGTCTGGCTGACCAACGCCGTCAAGCATTTCAAATTCACCCCGCGTGGCACACAGCGCCTGCATCAGTCCCCCGATAGGTCCGAGGTGGAAAACTGCCGCTGGTGGCTGGGGCTGGAACTGGCGTTCATACGTCCCAAAATAACGCTGGCCTTGGGCGCATCTGCGGCTTTTGCCCTCACCAACAACGATGACGCCATTTCACCCCGACGCGGCAGGATAGAGACAGGTCTGCACGACCGGCCAGTCCTGATCTCGTGGCATCCCGCCCACATCCTGCGTCTGACCGATCCCGCCAGCAAAGCCAGCGCTTACGCCGATCTGACCCAAGACTTACGCACCGCCATTGCAGCGGCACAGATCTAAGTGGCCGCACGCCATAATCGCCGCATATAAAACGGGCCCGATAATACGGGCCCAAAAAGTCGCTGCCACTGGAACCCAAAATGCCAAAGATGCGTAAGAAATCAGACCTTCCGACCAAGACCTGTGTTGTCTGCGGCTTACCCTTCGCATGGCGCAAGAAATGGGAACGGGATTGGCACAATGTAACCCACTGCTCAGACCGTTGCCGCAACGCCGCCAAACATTCCCGCCCTCCGGCCAAGGCCTGACAAAAGGCCCATTGGCACGGCGGCTAGAGGCGCAGATCTTAATTTTCTATGAAGGCCAATATCTAAGCCATTGATATTTAATAGCCAAACTCCCTGTCGCACTGTGCGACGCTTGCCGCCGCTTGACAGGCGCGCGGCTTGCCCGCAATAGGCCCAAAACCCCCGGAGCATGCCATGTCAGATGACCGCCTGATCGTCGCCCTTGATGTCCCCAATATTGTTCAGGGGTTGGATCTTGCCGCCCGTCTGGGCGACGCCGTGTCGTTCTACAAAATCGGGCTGGGCATGCTGACCGGAGGCGGGCTCGCGCTTGCCAACGAATTGAAGCAAGAACACGGCAAGCGCATCTTTCTGGATATGAAGCTGTTCGATATCGGCGCAACGATCGAAGCCGCGGTGCGCGGCTTGGCGCAGTATGATCTGGATTTTCTGACCGTGCACGGCGACCCGCAGGTGGTGCGCGCCGCGGCGGAAGGCAAGTCTGGCACCAACCTGAAAATCCTTGCGGTGACGGTGCTGACCTCGCTTGATCGCGCCGATCTGGATGCAAACCTGATCAAGCCCGGCGATATCCACGACATCACCTTGGAACGTGCCGCCCGCGCTTTGGATGCAGGCGCCGATGGCGTGATCGCCAGCCCGCAAGAAGCCGCGATGATCCGCGCCCTGCCGCAAGCGGCGGGCAAGCTGATCGTCACCCCCGGCGTTCGCCCCGCAGGCGCGGCGCTTGGAGATCAAAAGCGCGTCGCGACGCCTGCGCAGGCTATTCTGGACGGCGCGAACCACATCGTCGTTGGCCGTCCGGTCTGGCAGGCGAAAGACCCGGCAGCGGCGGCACGCGCCATCATCGCCGAACTTCCGCGCGCCTGACCCCTTGGCCTTCCCCGCGCGCCGCCGTAGCGTGGCGCGCAAAAGGGAGGCCCGCATGACAGACCACGTTTCCACCCATCAGGCCGAAGAGGACGCCCGCAACGAGGCGATCCTGATCTATGTGAACGGCAAGATCACACCGAAAGCCGAAGCGATGGTGTCGGTGTATGATTCCGGCTTCATGCTGGGGGATGGGGTTTGGGAAGGCATTCGGCTGTATAACGGGCGCTGGACGTTCCTTGACGAACACATCGATCGGCTGTTCGAAGCGGCAAAGGCGATTGATCTGGACATCGGGATGACCAAAGATCAGGTGATTGCCGCCGTTCTGGAAACCCAAGCTGCCAACGGCATGACCACCGACGCGCATGCGAGGTTGATGGTAACGCGCGGGGTGAAGACGCGGCCATTCCAGCACCCGAAGCTGTCGCAGCGTGGGCCGACGGTGGTGATCATCATGGAGCATTCGCGGCAAAAACTGCCGCGTCCGATCCGGCTGGCCACGGTGCCGCACTTGCGCGGGCTGCCGATGACACAGGATCCGAAGCTGAACAGCCACTCTAAACTCAACTGTATTCTGGCCTGCATCGCCGCAGAAAAAGCCGGCGCGGACGAAGCGCTGATGCTGGATGTGCATGGTTTCGTGAACACCACCAACGCCTGCAACTTCTTCATCGTGAAGAAAGGGCAAGTTTGGACATCGACCGGCGATTACTGCATGAACGGCATCACCCGCCAAAAGGTGATCGACCTGTGCCGCGCCAACGACATTCCGGTGTTTGAACGCAATTTCAGTCTGGTCGATACCTATTCGGCCGACGAAGCCTTCCTGACCGGGACCTTCGGCGCGCAAACTCCGGTTGGGATGCTTGACGGGCGGGTGATTGGAACCGGACAGATGGGGCCAATGACCGAACGGATTCGCGGGCTTTACAAGGCGATGGTGGGCGCATGAAAATCGCGATGTGGTCGGGGCCACGCAACCTTTCCACGGCAATGATGTACAGCTTTGCCGCACGCGGCGATTGCGCGGTGGTGGACGAACCGTTTTATGGTGCCTACCTGAAGGCAACGGGCTTGGATCATCCGATGGCTGCAGAGGTGATCGCGTCGCAAAGCCAAGATCCCGATACGGTCGCGGCCGAATGTGTGGGGGCGAACCCGCAGGGGCAAAGCCTGTTTTACCAAAAGCACATGACGCTGCACATGATCCCCGGCTTTGGGCGGGATTTCATGCGGCAATTGACCAATGTTTTCCTTATTCGCCATCCGGCGCGGGTGGTGGCCAGCTATGCTAAGAAGCGCGAAGGCCCGACTTTGGCCGATATTGGCTTTGTCCAGCAGGCGGAGTTGTTTGATGAGGTTGCGAATTGGCTGGGCCACGCGCCGTTGGTGATTGATTCTGCCGATATTCGGGAAAACCCGACACGGGCGCTTTCGCGGCTGTGTGCGGCGCTGGGAATTCCATTTACTGATGCCATGCTGCACTGGCCGGTGGGGCCGAAGCCCTATGACGGGGTTTGGGCACCGCATTGGTATAATGCGGTTCATAGGTCTTCGGGATTTGAAGACCCAGAGGGCGACTTGCCTGACCTGCCGTCAGACTATGCCAAATTGGTGGAACAGGCGATGCCGCATTACGAACGGCTGGCGGGTTACAAGCTGTAATCCCGCCAGACCAAATTGGTTATAGACCCAGTTCTTGCCGAACATAGGCCAAAGCCTCGTCCGATAGAATTTGGCCATCGGTTGCGACCAGCAAGGCGGCTTCTTCCGCCGCCGAAGCGGTGGTCAATGTGCTGCCTGCGGTTGCAAAAGCTGCTGTCGCATCGGCAAGATCGGCATTTGCCGCTGCAATCGCTGCGTCGCGCGTGGCGATTTCTTCATCTGTCGTTGCGGGCAAAGCTTCAGCATCCACCAAGGATTGTTGCGCAGCGGTTAGGTCTGCCTGCGCGGTTTCAATCGCGTGGGCGGCATCTTCTGTTGCCAAAGCCGCATCCCGATAGGCGGCAATCTTGCCAACCTGACTATTTGGATCAGCGTTTTCCAAAGCGGCAGGATTGGCGTGAACGGCGTTCATTCCCTTAAGCTCTGACGCAAGCGCGCCGTGGCCATTCTTGTTGCCCTTTGCATCACTATTGCCGCCCGATTGATTTTGGCTGTGGCTGCTGTTGCCATTGCCGCCATTACCGTTGCCACCAGCGTTACTATTTCCACCGCCGTTACCATTACCGCCGCCATTGCCGTTGCCATTCGAACTATCGGCATAGGCCGCATCAATGCCAGTCGCAGACATTAGAATTGCGGGAAGTGGGCCAATGGTAACAGCAAGCAGCCCCAACATTTTTACCGAAGAGCGAAAAGCAGTCATTGTGATTTCCTTTCAAAAAGTCGGTCCTTAAATGCGCGAATTTCAGCCAACAGTGTTGTTTCAAATCAAACATTGGCGGCTGGACGCATCGCGCGGAAGATGGGCCTAATAGAAAAGTCGAGCAACCCTAGGTTGCTCGACTTTGCGGAAATCTGCGCGTCTAAAAGCGCCAAATCAGCGCTTCTTCGCCACTCGTGCATTACGAGTCGCAATC
>JAHEDL010000185.1:1393-8607 GCA_024641255.1 Pseudorhodobacter sp. | reverse complement strand
AATCGCCGACACAGCCGGATCAAGAATGGCGCGGTAGGCAAAGAAACCGCCCACCAGAATCGCGACCACCGCCCAGGTGCGCGCGCGCCCGGCCAACCGCTTATAGGTCATCACGGCTGCGGCAATCACCGCCACGCCAAACGCCAGACCCAGCACCAGACGCGGGCCGCCGGCGGCCCAAGCCTCGGGGATCGGTTGCCCCGACACGATCACCACGGCCAGACCGCCCAAGGCGACCGACCCCATGATCCCGGTCGAAAACAGCCCGGCATAGCCCCATTGCATGTTCACGCCCAAAGCCATGATCGCCGACAAGATGCCGATGTTCAGGATCTGCAAGCTTAGGTTCCAGCTTTGGAAAAGCCCGGTCAGCAGGAACAGCACGCCGACACCGGCGAAAAGCAGAATGTTACGATGTGCCATCTTACTTCCCCTTGAAGATGCCGGTGGGCATGAACAGCAACACGATGATCAAGATCGCGAAGCTGACAGCGAATTTATAGTCGGTCGACAGCAGTTGCAGCAGCGTCTCTGGCGCCAGATCCAGTGTCACCAGATAGCCAACCACCTTTTTCCACGCATAGGTCACAAAGACCTCGGAAAACGCGATGACAAAACCACCGGCAATCGCGCCCAGCGGGCTGCCAAGGCCGCCCACCACCGCCGCCGCTGCAATCGGCAGCAGCAGTTGGAAATAGATGAACGGGCGGAACGATTTGTCCAAACCGTACAGCGTGCCCGCAATCACCGCCAAAGCCGTGGCGATAATCCAGGTTACCATCACCACCCGTTCCGGGTTGATCCCCGACAGCAGCGCCAGATCTTCGTTATCGGAAAACGCGCGCATCGACTTGCCGGTGCGGGTGCGTTGCAAGAACCAGAACAGCAGCGCCACGCAGATTGCCGCGATTGCGACGGTGATCGCCGTCGTCGCCTTGATCGCCAGACCTTCTTGCAGGCCGGTCATGTCCTTGAACTGCTGCGCGGTCATCACAAAGCGCGCACCATCGGCAAAGCTTTGCTCTTCCGCGCCGATGATCATCCGGGTCAAGCCGTTCATGATGAACATCACACCGGTCGACACGATCACCAGAATGATCGGAGCCGCCTTTTTCTTGCGATAGAACCGATACACCACGCGGTCGGTGCCCAGAACGAAAGCCGCAGTGATCGCGATGCCGAAGGGCAGGGCAAGCAACGCCGTCGGCAGCGGTCCGGCCGAAATCCCCATCGATTGGAACCACCAGGTGAACAAGATCACCCACATCGTGCCAAACGCCATGGTGTCGCCATGCGCAAAGTTCGAAAACCGCAGAATACCGAACACCAAGGTCAGCCCCAGCGCGCCAAGCGCCAACTGGCTGCCATAGGCAAGCGCCGGAATGAAGACAAAGTTCAACAGAGCCACAAGGGCGTTGAGAATATCCATGGCTCAGCCCCCCAGGAAAGAACGACGAACCTCAGGGTCCGCCAGAAGTGCCTGACCGGTATCGGTAAAGCGGTTGGCACCTTGCACCAGAACATAGCCTTTGTCGGCAATATCAAGCGCTTGGCGGGCGTTCTGTTCCACCATCAAAATCGAAATCCCGGTGCGGGCCACTTCGATGATGCGGTCAAACAGCTCGTCCATCACAATCGGGGAAACCCCGGCGGTGGGTTCGTCCAGCATCAGAACCTTGGGCTGCGTCATCAACGCGCGGCCCACGGCCACCTGCTGACGCTGGCCACCCGAAAGCTCGCCCGCCGCCTGATGCCGCTTTTGCTTCAGGATCGGGAACAGGTCGTAAACCTGCGCCATGGTGTCCTTGATCTCGTCGGTGCGAATGAACGCCCCCATCTCAAGGTTTTCTTCCACCGTCATCGAGGTAAAGATGTTGTGGGTCTGCGGCACAAAGCCCATGCCCTTGCGCACCCGCGCTTGCGGGCTCAGCTTGGTGATGTCTTCGCCCGCCAGCTTCACCGCGCCACCGCGCAGGTTCAGCATGCCAAACACCGCCTTCATCGCGGTTGATTTGCCGGCACCGTTCGGGCCAACGATCACCGCGATCTGGCCCTTTTCAACGGCAATCGTGCAGTTGTGCAGAATATCAACCGCGCCGTAGCCGCCGGTCATATTCTCGCCAATCAAGAAGGGCTCAGCCATTGGCGGCCTCCTTCACCTTGTTCTTCAGACCGGTGCCAAGGTAGGCCTCGATCACCTTTTCATTGTTCTTCACTTCATCCACCGTGCCCTGCGCCAGCACCTTGCCTTCGGCCATGCAGATCACCGGGTCACACAGGCGACCGATGAAATCCATGTCGTGTTCAATCACACAGAAGGTATAGCCGCGCTCTTTGTTCAACCGCACGATCGCATCGCCGATGGTGTTCAAGAGCGTGCGGTTCACGCCCGCGCCCACTTCATCCAGAAACACGATCTTGGCGTCGACCATCATGGTCCGCCCCAGCTCCAACAGCTTTTTCTGCCCGCCCGAAATATTCGCCGCCCGCTGATCCGCCAGATGGCTGATGGTCAGAAACTCCAGCACCTCATCGGCCTTGTCGCGAATGCGCTTTTCTTCCGCCGCAACCGACCCGCGCCGGAAACAGGCGTTGAACAGGCTTTCCCCCGATTGGTTCGCCGGAACCATCATCAGGTTTTCCCGCACCGTCATCGATCCGAATTCATGCGCGATCTGAAACGTGCGCAGCAGGCCCTTGGCGAACAGCTCATGCGGCGGCAAGCCGGTGATGTCTTCGCCATCCATCAGCACACGGCCCGACGTTGGCGGCAAACGCCCGGCAATCACGTTGAACAACGTGGTTTTGCCCGCGCCATTCGGCCCGATCAGGCCAGTAATCGACCCCGTTTTGATTTCCAGCGACGCGCCATCAACAGCGCGAAAGCCGCCGAAATGCCTGTGAAGGTCTTCGACAACGATCATATGTCTTCCCCCGGTAAGCCGCCCTGTCTGCGGGTGGTTTTATCCCTGCAAGCGGTCTTTGCTTAGTGCAACGGCCCGAGGTTCATACCTCGGGCCGTGCAGATGTCATAGCTTCAAGCCGAAATCAACGGAACTTGACGGTTTCGAACTTGCCGCCTTTGACTTCGAATTCTTTGTAACGGCCAGCGGATTCGCCGGGCCCGATCAGCTCAACACCCGAAGCGCCATCATAGTCGATGTCTTTGCCTTCAGAGATCAGCTGCAGAGCCTTGCCGATTTCGCCGGGAAGGATTTTTTCGCCCGGAGCGTTGGCGATATCCATGATCTTCTGGCTGTAAACCTTCGAATCGGTCGAACCAGCAGCCTGCATCGCCAACATGATCAGCGCAGCAGCGTCATAGGATTCCATCGAGTAGGGCGAGGTTGCGTCGAACGGGGTCGCAGCAGTTTTGCCCATTTCGGTCAGGATGGCAGCGCCGGGGCTGTCAGATTGCGCAACTTGGCCGAACGAACCGTCCAAAGCCGGACCGATGACTTTCGGCAGGTTGTCACCCACCATACCGCCCGGCAGGCCGAACTTGCTGAACGCACCAGCGTCAAGCGACGCTTGGATGATGCCTTTGCCGCCTTGGTCAAGGTAGCCAGCCACAACCAGAATGTCGCCGCCAGCAGCAGCCAACGAAGCAACTTCAGCCGAGTAGTCAGCTTTGCCGTCTTCGTGCGGGATGTTGATGGTCACGGTGCCGCCCTTAGCGGTGAACGCGCCCGAAATCGCTTCAGCCAGACCCTTGCCGTAGTCGGTGTTCGAATAGGTCAGCGCGATCGACTTGATGCCATGCTCGACCAGAATGTCGGCCATGACTTCGCCTTCGCGGGCATCCGACGGGGCGGTGCGGAAGAACAGGCCATCGTCTTCAGCGGTCGACAGCGCCGGCGAGGTTGCCGACGGCGAAACCATTGCGATGCCGTTCGGACGTGCCACGTTTTGCAGAACTGCGCCGGTCACACCCGAGCAGTCGCCGCCCATGATGCCCTTGACGCCTTCAGCCGTCACCAGACGTTCTGCTGCGGTCACGCCGGCAGCCGAGTCGCCGCAGGTGTCGTCAGCGCGCACTGGCACGAAAACCATGCCGTTTGCAGCTTTGCCCGAAGCGTTTGCTTCCGACATTGCCAGTTCAGCCGCGTTGGCCATATGGCCGGTCAGCGATTCGATCGGGCCGGTGAAGCCGATCAGAATGCCGATTTTCACATCTTCTGCCGAAGCAGCACCAGCCAGAAGGGCGGTTGCCGCCGAGGCCAAAAGCAGTTTTTTCATTGTTGTCTCCCATGTTGGATCGCAATCCTGCGGTGAGCCTAATCTGGGCTTTTCTAAAAGGGAAGCCCCTTCGTGTCGACAGCATGACTACATGATGCTGGCATCACCCATAGTTTCACCTCACGCGCGACCGGTGCGTGTGTTACACAAGTGTTAAGCTCAGGGCGATACTGACGTTACGGAACTTGCCGCCGTTCCGGTGATTCTGGCTGAAATTGCGTCAGATCGACAGCCGCACACCGATTCCCGGGCTTGGCATGCCTTGTGTGCCGCGTTCGCGGTAGGGGGTGGTGTTGTAATGGCTGCGATAGCATTTTGAAAAATGCGACGGGCTTGCAAAGCCGCAGGCCAGCGCCACGTTGATCACGCTCATGTCGGTTTGCATCAAAAGGTTGCGCGCCTTTTGCAAACGCAACTCCATGTAATAGCGTTTGGGCGACCGGTTCAAATAGCGCCGGAACAACCGTTCCAACTGCCGGGTCGACATGCCGACATCTTCGGCCAGATCGGCAGGGCTCATCGGGTCTTCGATGGCGCCTTCCATCATCTGGATCACTTGGCTCAACTTCGGGTGGCGCACCCCGATCCGCGTCGGAATCGACAGCCGCTGGGTGTCTTGGTCGGTGCGGATGGTCGAATAGATCATCAGGTCGGCAACGTTATTGGCCAGATCTTCGCCGTGATCCGACGCGATGATGCGCAGCATCAGGTCGATAGACGAAATCCCGCCTGCGGTGGACCAGCGGTTGCCATCCATCACGAACACCGACTTCGTCAGCTTCACCTCGTCAAATTCCTCGGCAAAACCATCTTGGTTTTCCCAATGGATCGTCGCTTTCTTGCCATCCAGCAGCCCGGCCTTGGCCAACGCATAAGACCCGGTGCACAGCCCGCCAATCGCCACGCCGCGCCGCGCTTCGCGCCGCAGCCAGCTGACAACTGCCTTGGTGGTGGTCTTTTGAATCTCGATGCCGCCGCAGACCAGAATCGTATCGTCGCGCTCTACTTCATCCAGCCCGAAATCCAATCGGAACGTCGCGCCGTTCGAACAGGTCTTTTCAATCCCGCCCTCACCACACAGCGCCCAAGTGTAAATCGGATGCCCCATCACATGGTTCGCCAGACGCAGCGGTTCGATCGCGCCCGCGAAATTGATCATGGTAAACTTGTCCAGCAACAGAAAGACAAAGCGGCGCGGCGCGTCTTCCTTCTCGATTTGGGTGGCTTTTCGCGAAGGGCTTGGCATGTTGCGACCTGTTTGTGTCGGTTTCGACGCAAGGAAACAGGAAAATCGGCTCTCCGCAAGGGTATTCCCGACCGATTCAGGGGCTTTCACCCTTTGCATTCCCGCTTATTTTTCTTATACCGCTGCGCGATACCGCTAACGGAGGGGATACCCATGACCAAGGGATGGACGAAATCGGACTGGCGCGCGAAACCGCGGGTTCAGATGCCCGATTATCCGGACACTGCCGCGCTGAACTCGGTCGAGGCGCAATTGGCCAAGTATCCGCCGCTGGTGTTCGCCGGCGAGGCGCGCAAGCTGAAAAAGCAACTGGCGCTGGCGGCTGAAGGCAAGGCGTTCTTGCTGCAAGGCGGCGACTGCGCCGAAAGCTTTGCTGAATTCTCGGCCGACAACATCCGCGACACGTTCCGCGTGATGCTGCAGATGGCCGTTGTGCTGACTTACGGCGCGAAAGTGCCGGTAATCAAGGTCGGCCGGATGGCGGGGCAATTCGCCAAGCCGCGCTCGGCACCCACCGAAGTGATTGGCGGCGTTGAATACCCGTCCTACCGTGGTGACATCATCAACGGTTTTGACGCAACGCCCGAAGCCCGGATGCCCGACCCGCAGCGTATGCTGCAGGCCTATACCCAGGCGGCTGCCAGCCTGAACTTGCTGCGCGCGTTTTCGACTGGCGGCTTTGCCGACATTCACCGCGTGCATTCGTGGACGCTGGGCTTTGCCGAACATGACAAGGCCGAACGCTACCGCGAACTGTCGAACCGCATTTCCGATGCGCTGGATTTCATGAACGCCGCCGGGGTGAACGCCGATACCGCGCACACCCTGTCGACGGTTGATTTCTACACCAGCCACGAATCCCTGCTGCTGGAATACGAAGAGGCGCTGTGCCGCGTTGACAGCATCACCGGTCAAAACGTGGCAGGCTCGGGCCACATGATCTGGATCGGCGACCGCACCCGTCAGCCCGACGGTGCGCATGTTGAATTCGCGCGCGGTGTGCTGAACCCGATCGGCCTGAAATGCGGCCCGACCACCACCGCCGACGACCTCAAGGTGCTGATGGCGAAACTGAACCCGGCCAACGAAGCCGGCCGTCTGACCCTGATCGCCCGCTTTGGCGCTGGCAAGGTCGGTGACAACCTGCCGCGTCTGATCAAAGCTGTGCAGGAAGAAGGCGCGAACGTGGTCTGGTCTTGCGACCCGATGCACGGCAACACCATCAAGGCGGCTTCAGGCTATAAAACCCGGCCCTTCGATTCGGTGCTGCGCGAAGTGCGCGAATTCTTCCAGATCCACAAAGCCGAAGGCACCATCCCCGGCGGCGTGCATTTCGAAATGACCGGCCAAGACGTGACCGAATGCACCGGCGGCCTGCGCGCCGTGTCCGATGAAAATCTGGCAGATCGCTACCACACCGCTTGCGACCCGCGCCTGAATGCGTCGCAATCGCTGGAACTGGCGTTCTTGGTTTCGGAAGAACTGTCGGCGCAGCGCGATGCCGCCCGCCGCGTCGCGCTCTAAGATCATCAGCCAAAATAGCAAAGGGCGGGGAAGCAATTCTCCGCCCTTTTGCTTTGCCTAACGCAGTCGTGAAAAAAATCAGTCGCGCGACGCAACAAGCCGCAACGCCGGGCGTCCAGAAGAGCGTGGCGGCGTAGGCATCTGCGACGCTGGCACGGCCAAGGTGGCCGGCGCGCTATGAATCACCCGCATCGGCGGCATTGGC
>JAHEDL010000185.1:0-1383 GCA_024641255.1 Pseudorhodobacter sp. | reverse complement strand
CATTGGCAGCAACTCGCGCACCATGCTGGCAATGCCGAACCGGCGCGGCTGTCGTCCCACCGCGCCGTCGGTGACAATGCAGCCCAAAGCCAAAGGCGGGTCGCCTGCGGTGCCGGTCAGCGGCAGCAGCATCATCCGTCCGGTCATCTCGGGCCGGCCAACACCACGTTCCGCCTCCAGCCAGATTTCGATGATCGCCGGCGACGTGAAAATCTGCTCCAGCTCGGTATAAAGTCGGTTGCGCGCGCCGGGTTCAAACAGCGCCGAAAGCGGCATGCCACGGGCATCCATGCCCAAAAGATCGTTCAGATGCATCCCCGCCAACCGCAACCGCGCATGACCGGGGGCGATTTGTTCAATCAAGAACACGTTGCCCAAGGCTTCGGCCATACCGCGCGGGTCAACCTGATCGCGACGCGGAAGTGCGCCAAAAACACGAAGGGCTTCCCAATAGCCGCGCACTGATTGCAAAGTTACCATTTTTTCCGCCGACAATGTCGAATTGGTCTGGCCGTGGCCGAAAAAGGTCAACATTTGCAAACTCCCCGTGCTACCTGGGCGTTCTGCACCTTCACTAACCGCTTGCCATCTTTTCAGAATGGCGTAGCCAAAGGTCCAGTAGCCCGAGTTACTGAGATCTTAATCTACACCACTTGCAACGAGTTTTGCGGACAATCTCAACAAATGGTAAATACCTCCAAAGTATATTTGGCGGAAGGCATAAGGAGCGTCGAATGACCGTATCAATGACAGGGTTTGCTGCCCGCAAAGGCCAGGGCGCGGGCTATTCGTGGCTATGGGATATTCGCGCTGTCAACGGTAAGGGGCTGGATTTGCGGCTGCGCTTGCCCGACTGGATCGATGGGCTAGAGCTTGCGGTACGTGCCGATCTGACCCGTGCGCTGCAACGCGGCAACGTCAACCTGACACTGAAATTGGCCCGCGAAGGTCTTGCTGACGGCGCCGAAGCCCTGCGCGTCAACACCGCCGTTCTGGCTTCGGTTCTGGCCTCGCTGAAGCAGGTCGAAGATGCCGCGATGCAGGCCGGGGTAACCTTGGGTCAGCCCACTGGCGCCGATGTGCTGGCCGTGCGCGGCGTGCTGGACAGTTCCGCCGCCGAATTTGACACCGCCCCGCTGCGTACGGCCCTGCTGGCCGATCTGCCGGGGTTGATTGCCGATTTTCAGGCGATGCGTGCCGCCGAAGGTGCCGCGCTGAATACCGTAATCGCCGCACAGCTTGACCGTATCGCAGATCTGGCCGCCGCCGCCGCAACCGAGGCCACCGCCCGCCGCGACACCGCCGCGATAACTCTGCGCGACTCGTTGGCGCGGGTGATGGCAAACGCCGAAGGCGTTGATGAAACCCGTTTGGCGCAAGAAC
>JAHEDL010000182.1 GCA_024641255.1 Pseudorhodobacter sp. | reverse complement strand
CAGCGTCGAGTTGCGCTTTTCCGCGCCCCATTGATAGTTGCGGAACACCACTTGCGTGATCGCCGGCCATTCGCCCCGACCAATCGCGGTCAGTTCGGTCACCGCGATACCGAACGCGCCGTCGCCCGAAAAACCCACCACCGGCACATCCGGGCAGGCAATCTTGGCCCCCACCACCGCAGGCAAACCATAGCCACACGGCCCAAACAGACCGGGTGCCAGATATTTCCGGCCCGCCTCAAACGTCGGATAAGCGTTGCCGATCGCGCAGTTGTTGCCGATATCGCTGGAAATGATCGCCTCTTTCGGCAGCGCCGACTGAATCGCGCGCCATGCCATGCGCGGGCTCATCCATTCGGGCTTGTCAGCGCGGGCGCGGGCGTTCCAGGTGGTGCCCACGTCATCATCTTCGTGATCCATCGACGACAGCGCCTGTGCCCAAGCCGATTTGGTCTGCGCGATCTTGGCCTTGCGCTCGGCGCGACCCGCATCGCCCGCCGCCGCTCCCAACCGCGAAAGAATACCCTCGGCGACTTTCTTGGCGTCACCCACGATGCCAACCGAAACCCGCTTGGTCAGACCGATGCGCGCCGGGTTGATATCCACCTGAATGATCTTGGCCTGCTTCGGCCAGTAATCCAGGCCATAGCCCGGCAGCGTCGAAAACGGGTTCAAACGGGTGCCAAGGCACAGCACCACATCGGCCTGCGAAATCAACTCCATCCCGGCCTTCGACCCGTTATAGCCCAACGGCCCTGCAAACAGCGGGTGGCTGCCGGGGAAGGCGTCATTGTGCTGATAGCCCACGCACACCGGCGCATCCAGCCGCTCTGCCAACGCCATCGACGCCGGAATTGCGCCGCCAAGCACCACGCCTGCACCGTTCAAGATCACCGGAAACTTTGCCGAAGACAGCAGCGCCGCCGCTTCGCTCAGTGCCGCTTCACCGCCCGAAGGCCGCTCGAATTCCACAACCGCGGGCATATCAATGTCGATGACTTGGGTGAAATAATCACGCGGGAAGTTGATCTGCGCCGGGGCCGAATGGCGCTTGGCGTTCATGATCACGCGGTTCAACACTTCAGCCACGCGCGACGGGTCGCGCACTTCTTCCTGATAGCAGACCATATCCTTGAACAGCGCCATCTGTTCGACTTCCTGAAAACCACCCTGACCGATGGTCTTGTTGGCCGCCTGCGGCGTCACCAACAAAAGCGGCGTGTGGTTCCAATAGGCGGTTTTGACGGCGGTGACAAAGTTGGTGATGCCGGGGCCGTTCTGCGCGATCATCATGCTCATCTTGCCAGAAGCGCGGGTAAACCCGTCGGCCATCATGCCGCCCGATCCTTCATGCGCGCAGTCCCAGAAATGGATGCCCGCACGCGGGAACAAATCAGAAATCGGCATGAACGCCGACCCGATAATGCCAAAAGCATGTTCGATGCCGTGCATTTGCAGGGTTTTGACGAAAGCTTCTTCGGTGGTCATCCGCATGGGGGCGCTCCTAAGGCAGATCAGTTGTTAGCGCTGTTCTACCCCGCGCCCGCAAAGCCCATAGGGCCAGACGCAAAACCGTGGTAAGTCCAGAGCAATTGCGCCGTGCACGGGCCCCTGCCAAGCCACTGCAAGCCCATCTAGTCACAAGGCGAGCGCAGGCGCAAAAGTTAACTCAAGGTAAATCGCCTCCAGTCAACATATTGATTTCTTATAACAAATACAGGTGTCGCACTGTGCGACACTATCCGGCGCGGATCATCCGGCCGATCCGCGCGATCCCCTCCGGGATCTTTGCTGGCGAAATCGAAGAGTAGCCCAGCCGATAAAAATTCCGCGGTGCCTGCGCGGGGTCAAAAAACGCCCGCCCCGGTTCGATCAGCACGCCCTCGCCCCGCAACCGTTCCGCCAATACCTCGGTATCCACCCCGGCAGGGGCGCGCATCCAAAAGCTGGATCCGCCAAAACCGCCCTGCCCGGCCACCGTCAAACCATTCTCGCGGATCGCCTCCTCCATCACCTGCCGCCGCCGCCGATACGCGTTTCGCATCCGATTGATCAGCGCATCATAGTGGCCAAGGCTTAGAAAATACGCGACGGTCCGCTGGATATGCCCCGGCGGGTGCCGCAACAGCATCAGCCGCAACGCCCGCGCCTCTCGGATAAAGCTGGCAGGCCCCACCAGATAGCCCAGCCGCATCCCCGGAAACACCGACTTCGAAAACGACCCGGCATAGATAACCCGCCCCTCGCTGTCCAAAGACTTCAAGGCGGGCGACACCGGCTTCAGGAACGACATCTCGAATTCGTAATCATCCTCGACAATCACAAAATCCTCCCGCGCCGCCGCCTCCAACAACGCCAACCGCCGCTCCAGCGGCATCGTCGCGTTGGTCGGGCATTGATGGCTGGCCGTGGTGAACACCACATCCACGCCTTTAGGCACCGCATCCGGCGGCAACCCATCGGCATCCACGTCCACCGAATGCACCTCGGTGCCGGAGGGTTCCAAAATTCCGCGCAAGCCAGAATAGCCCGGATTTTCTACCACAGCCCGCCGCCCCGGCCCCAGCAAAGTCGCCACCGTGATCCACAACGCGTTTTGCGCCCCGAGCGTCAGCAAAACCTCGTCCTCGCGCGCCGCAATCCCCCGCCGCGGCAAGATCGACCGCAACAGATGTTCAATCAGCAGCGGGTCGTCGCGGTCATACATATCCGAGGTAAGCGCCGCAAAATCCTTCCGCCCCAAAGCCCGCAACGCACAAAGCCGCCAGTTTTGATGATCAAACAGGCTGGCATCCGCCTGACCATAGATGAACGGATAGGGATAATTCTCCCAATCCAACGGCCGCTTCACCGTAGCCAACCCCGAAAACCGCTCCCCGGTCAGCCGCGCGAAATCCACGCCCTCGGCCCGCGGCGCCCGCGCCGGCAGTTCCGGCGCCCGCGGCGCGTTTTCCGAAACAAAATATCCCGACCGCCCGCGCGCCATCAGGTAATCAGCACTCACCAACTCGGCGTAAGACAGCGTCACCGTGATCCGGCTGATCCCCAGATATTCGGCCAGCCCCCGCGACGATGGCATTTTCTGCCCCGGTCGGAACCGCCCCGACAACACGCCTTCCGTCACCATCTGCCGGATCCGCTGCTGCAGCGTGCCGCGCCCGGCGGGCGGCAAAACAAAGGCTTCGGCAGGGATCGACATTCTGGCCTCATCACAGCATCAAGCTGGACTTATAGGCCAATGCTAAATCACCAAAGTCAAGCCATGCTGCCAAGTCGGATGCCTCCGGCGGGAGTATTTAAGAAAGAGCAATGACCATGGATTTGCTCTTTCTTAAATACTCACATCCACGAGCCGAAGCGCGAAGCCGCGCAGGCGAGAAAAAAGAAATGCCGCCGGACCCGTTAGGGACCGGCGGCACAATCTAATAACCGTTTGACCGTGTTAGCCGAAAACTTTGGTCAGTGCCTTGTCGATGGCACCGGTGATCTGGTCAATGTCATCGGGCGTCGCGATCAAGGCGGGCGACAGGCAGAGCGTGTTGTTCAGACCCGGCAAGCTGCGGTTGGTCATGCCGATAATGACGCCCTGCGCGTTGCACTCTGCCACCACAGCAGCGACTTTCTTTTCGTCCATCGGCTCTTTGGTCTTGCGGTCAGCCACCAGTTCAGCGCCGCAGAACAGGCCCTTGCCGCGCACATCGCCAATGACTTTGTGCTTTTCCATCAAGGCGTTCAGGTTATCAAGCACCCGCGCGCCCATCTTCAGGGTGTTGTCCAACAAGCCTTCATCTTCGATGATGCGCATGTTTTCCAGCGCTGCCGCCGGGCCAGCCGTGCAGCCGCCGAAGGTCGAGATATCGCGGAAATAGCTCATCGGATCGCCCGCATCCTTGAACATCGAGAACACTTCTTCCGTGGTCACGGTGCAAGAGATCGCCGCATAGCCAGATGCCACACCTTTGGCCATCGTCACGAAGTCGGGCTTGATACCGTAGTGCTGATAGCCAAACCAGGTGCCGGTGCGGCCAACACCGCAAACCACTTCATCAATGTGCAGCAAGACATTATATTTCTTGCAGATTTCCTGCACACGCTCCCAATAGCCAGCCGGCGGAACGATCACGCCACCGCCTGCGGTCACCGGTTCCAGAACAATCGCGCCAACGGTGTCCGGGCCTTCGCGCAAGATCACTTCTTCGATGGCATCAGCGGCACGTTCGCCGTAGTTTTCAACATCCCACTGCTTGCGGTATTCAAGGCAGTGCGGCACCATGACGAAACCGTCAGGATAGGGGCCGTATTGCATCGCCCGTTCCGCCTGACCCGAGGTTGCAAGCGCGCCGATGGTGGTGCCGTGATAGTCACGCTCACGGTACAGGATCTTCCACTTCTTGCCGCCGTGATGTTTGTGCGCGATCTGGCGCACCATCTTGTAGACCTTCTCGTTCGCTTCCGACCCCGAGTTCGAATAGTAAACCCGTGACATCCCCGGCATTTTCGAAATCAGCTTTTCGGCAAACAGCGCACCCGGAATAGACCCGCCAACGCCGGCGAAGTAGTTCATTTTCAACAGCGTATCGCGCACGGCATTGGCGATGGATTCACGGCCATAGCCGACGTTAACCGTCCAGACCGCACCAGAAACCGCGTCGATATACTCTTTGCCGCGTGCGTCCCACACCCGCAGGCCCTTGCCTTCCACGATGATGCGCGGGTCAACCTCTGGCTGCTCATAGCCCTTGTGCTGGCTTAGGTGGTGCCAGACGTGCGCTTTATCAGCGGCGACGATTGCGCTGATGTCATTGGCGGATGCAAAGCCTTCCATGGCCGAACCTCTATCTTGAAAGGGCGCGCCCGATGCCGCCCGCAATTCTGGCGGCATATTCCGGGATAGCGGGCAAACCTCTTACGTCCAGACGCGGCGGGCCGATAAGACCAGAAGCCACGCAAGGTTATTCAACGGCCAAGCCGTTCTATCCAAGCCCGAAATGCCTGCAGCGGCGGATACCATTCGCGCCCGCGCGGCCAGACCAGATAATAGGCGCCGACGCCCGGCTTTGCGGCGGCAAATGCCACAAGGCGGCCTTCGGCCAGTTCGGGCCGCACCAGAAAATCCGGCACCAAAGCCACGCCCAACCCATGAACGGCGGCTTCGATCAGCGGGGCAAATTGGTCAAACAACATGCCCTGCGGCAGCGGCCCAACATAGCCCGCCCGCGCGAACCAATCACGCCAAGCGGCGGGGCGGGTTTCCAATTGCAGCAGGGGTTTGCGGGCCAGCTCCGCCAGACCCGAAACCATCAAATCGGGGGCGGCACAGACCACCAGTTCTTCATCGAACAGTTTCAGATGTTCGGCATTGGGCCAGCTTTCGGTGCCGAAATGGATCGCGGCGTCAAAGCCCTCGGCCTCTAGGTCGAAAGGTTCAAGCCTTGTGCCCATGTTGATGGTAACACCTTGATGCGACGCCAGAAACGCGGACAATCGCGGCGCAAGCCAGCGCGTGCCAAACCCCGGCAGCACCGCCAGCGCCAGCGTGCCGCCGCTGGTGGTGGATCGGGCGCGCAACGCCCCGCGGCTAACCAGATCCAGCGCCCGCGCCACATCACGCGCGAAGGCCTGCGCGGCTTCGGTTGGAACAAGGGCGCGGCCTTCGCGCAAGAACAAGGCCACGCCAAGCTGCGCCTCCAACCCATGCACCAGCTTGGAAACAGCACCCTGCGTCAGACTTAAATCCCCAGCGGCAGCCAAGGTTGATCCGGTGCGGCAGACCGCCTCGAATGCCGCCAACTGCCCCATCGAGGGCAGCAACCGCCGCGCCTGCGCCATGTTTCACCTATTCCTTTTTGGAATACATCATGGCCACTATATCGGTTCCGCGACGCGCTGCAATCGGCTAGCACTTTTGCAAAAGGGGAGCATCATGGGCCGTTCAGTCATCGTTCACGAAAACTTTCTGCGCCGCGTCGCCGCCCGCGATTTTCCGCCGGGTGCGCCGCCCTCTGGCCCACTTGCCCCCACGCTTGCGGTGTCGCTTTTCCGCGCCGCCTGCCTAAGCCGCGCCCTTGACCGCACCTCGCGTGAGATGCAGCGCGCGGGGCAAGGCTTTTACACCATCGGGTCGTCTGGCCACGAAGGTTTGGCTGCGGTCGCGGCGGCGCTGCGCCCCACCGACATGGCCTTCCTGCATTACCGCGACGCCGCATTTCAGATCGCGCGAGCAGATCAGGTGCCGGGGCAAACCATTGCCTATGATATGCTGCTGTCGTTTGCGGCGTCGTCCGAAGACCCGATCTCGGGCGGGCGTCACAAGGTTTTGGGGTCAAAGGCCCTGAGCATCCCGCCGCAAACCTCGACGATTGCCAGTCATTTGCCCAAAGCGGTGGGCGCGGCCTATGCCATTGGCGCCGCGCGGAAAAATCGGCCAGAGCATGCCGAACTTCCCGATGATGCCATCGTCTACTGTTCGTTTGGCGATGCGTCGGCCAACCATTCCACCGCGCAAGGAGCCTTCAATGCCGCCGGTTGGACCAGCTATCAGTCGCTGCCCTTGCCGCTGCTGTTTGTCTGCGAAGACAACGGCATCGGCATTTCGACCAAAACGCCTACGGGCTGGATTGCCAATTCGTTCAAACATCGCCCGGGCCTGAAATACTTCTACGCCAACGGGCTTGACCTTTACGAAACCTACCGCGTCGCGCAAGAGGCTGCCGACTACGTGCGCACCCGCCGCAAGCCTGCGTTTTTGCACGTTAAAACCATCCGGCTTTACGGCCACGCTGGCGCAGATATGCCCACCACCTACCTGCCGCGCGAAGAAGTTGAGGCAGAGGAAGCCCATGATCCGCTGCTGCATTCGGTGCGCCTGTTGGATCAATCCGGCGCCCTGCCAGCCGTGCAAGCGCTTGCGATCTATGAAGAAACCAATGCCCGCGTCGCACGCATTGCGGCAGAGGCTGTCACCCGCCCCCGCCTGAAAACCGCCGAAGATGTGATGGCGTCGCTGATCCCACCCAAACGCGCCTGCAAGCCCACCAACGGCCCTACTCCAGAAGCGCGCGCCGCCGCCTTTGGCAGCGATTTGAAAGCGATGGAAGAGCCGCAAATCATGTCGCGCCTGATCAATTGGGCGCTGACCGATCTGATGCTGGCGCATAATGAAATCGTGATGATGGGCGAAGATGTTGGCCGAAAGGGCGGTGTTTACGGCGTGACACAAAAGCTGACGCAGCGCTTTGGTCAGGCCCGCATGATAGATACCCTGCTGGACGAACAATCCATTCTGGGTCTTGCCATTGGCATGGCGCAGAACGGCTTTATCCCGATGCCGGAAATTCAGTTTCTGGCCTATCTGCACAACGCCGAAGACCAATTGCGTGGCGAAGCCGCGACGCTGCCGTTCTTTTCCAACGGGCAATATACCAACCCGATGGTGCTGCGGATTGCGGGCTTGGGCTATCAAAAGGGCTTTGGCGGCCATTTCCATAACGATAACTCGGTTGCGGTGTTGCGCGACATTCCGGGGTTGATTTTGGCGGTGCCGTCAAACGGGGCCGATGCGGCAAAGATGCTGCGCGAATGTGTCCGCTTGGCGCGCGAAGAACAGCGGTTGGTGGTATTTCTAGAGCCCATCGCGCTTTACCCGATGCGCGATCTGCACGCCGACAAAGATGGCGCTTGGATGCAGCGTTACCCCGCCCCGGACGAAACAATCGCCTTGGGCGAAGTGGGCGTGCACGGCACAGGCGCCGATCTGGCCATCGTTACCTTTGGCAACGGCACCTATCTGTCGCATCAAGCACTTCCCGCAATTGAAACCGCCGGGATCAAGGCCCGCATCATCGACACCCGTTGGCTTTCACCGCTGCCGAAACAGGCGCTGACCGCTGCAACGGCGGGCTGCAAGCATATCCTGATCGTTGATGAAACCCGCCATTCCGGCGGCGTCGCCGAAGCGTTGATGGCGCATTTCCATGAGTCCAGCCCGGCAAAACTCGCCCGTCTGACGGCGCAAGACAGCTTTATCGCCACCGGCCCGGCCTATGCCGCCACCATGCCAAGCGCCGCCAGCATCACCGCCGCCGCCATGGAGTTGTGCAAATGAAAACCGCTGTTCTGATTTGCCCCGGCCGCGGCACCTATACCAAAACCGAACTAGGCAGCCTGCGCGGCTTTCCCAACCCTGCGCTGCTGGCAGATTTCGATGAGCGGCGCGCTGCCAAAGGGCAAGAAACCCTGACCGCGCTGGATTCTGCCGCCAGTTATTCTGTGGCAAAGCATACCCGTGGCGACAATGCGTCGGCGCTGATCTATGCCTGCACGCTGGGCGACGCGCTTAGCCTGTCCAACGTCAAGATCACTGCCGTAACCGGCAATTCGATGGGCTGGTATTCAGCACTTGCCTGCGCTGGCGCGCTGTCGCCCGAAAACGGGTTCGAGGTGGTCAACACCATGGGCACCTTGATGCAAGACCGCCTGATCGGCGGCCAGTTGATCTATCCGTTCATGGATGAAAGCTGGGCCCCCAACCCCGGCCACAAAGCCCAGCTGCTTGGTATCATTGCCGAAATTGCCACCCGCCACACGCTGGCACTGTCGATTGACCTTGGCGGCATGCTGGTGATTGCGGGCGACGAAGCGGGTCTGAAAGACTTCGAA
>JAHEDL010000174.1 GCA_024641255.1 Pseudorhodobacter sp. | reverse complement strand
GTCAGCGGTTCTATCCCCGCTGGCAGCTTTACATGCGCCGAGCCCTTGGCCACGAATTTCGTCATATCGGTCATGGCCCCCCCTTAGCGGAAGTCTAGCACGGGGGAAAGCCGCGTGCATTCAACTTTGTGGCTGGGTCCGCAAGGGGGCGGACGGCGGGTGAAATAATCACGCTAAAGCCGATAGATATTTTTGATTTGGGTTGACAGGCGTCGGTTGTGACGTGAAAGCTGTCGCAAACAGTAATAGGATTCTGCGGCGTGGCCTTTTCTGACATAAATCTTCTCTATTCGCTGTCTGGCCTTGCCGTTGGCGCGATTGTTGGCTTCACCGGGGTTGGCGGCGGGTCTTTGATGACGCCGCTCTTGGTTTTGCTGTTCAACGTGCATCCGGCCACTGCGGTTGGCACCGATTTGCTGTATGCGGCGGCGACGAAATCGGTCGGCACGGCGGTGCATGGCAAGGCAAAATCGGTGGATTGGCAGATTGTGCGGCGGTTGGCGTCGGGGTCGGTTCCGGCGACGCTGTTAACCTTTATGGCGATGCAGGAGTTCGGGCTGAAGGGCAGCAAGGGCGGATTTCTGGCGGTGATGCTGGGGGTGGTGTTGCTGGCCACGTCGCTTACGCTGTTGTTCCGGCACCAGATTGTTGACTTCATGAGCCGCCATATCAGCACCAGCAACGCGGCGCGGGTCGCGGCGTTGACCGTTGCGACGGGGGCTGTGCTGGGGGTGTTGGTGACAACCACGTCGGTTGGCGCCGGGGCCATCGGGGTGACGGCGCTGTTGATCTTGTATCCGCGATTGCAGGTGCTGCGGATTGTTGGGTCTGACATTGCCCATGCGGTGCCGCTGACGCTGATTTCGGGTTTGGGCCATTGGTGGATGGGCGATGTTGACTGGATCATGCTGGTGTCGCTGTTGATCGGGTCGATGCCGGGGATTGCGATTGGCAGTCACCTTGCGCCGAAACTGCCGGAACGGGTGCTGCGCTTGGCTTTGGCGGTGATTTTGGTGCTGGTCAGCCTGAAGTTGATCCTAGCGTAAGCCGGGCTTGGCGTAATTTCGACCTAGAAAAATGCAAAAGCCGCAGGGGGTGCCTGCGGCTTTTTGATTTTAGTGCGGCGCTATCAGCTGCGCACGCCGGCGAATTTGCTTTGCCAGTCGGCACGCTCTTCGTCGGTGATCTTGCGGAACAGGTTTTCCGGCACCGAGAACGCGGCCCCTGCGGGCAGGGCGCGCATGGCGGCGGAGATGTCTTCTGGCCATGTCCAATCGCTGCTGCCCATCGCGGTCATCATGGTTTGCGCGGCATCGGGGATGAACGGGGCCGACAGGATCGCGTAGATGCGGATCAGGTTCAGCGCCAGACGGATCTGCGCCTGTGCCTGTTCGGGGTCGGTTTTCACCACCGTCCATGGTGCCGAAGATTGCAGGTATTCGTTGCCGATCACCCAGATGGCGCGCAGCTCGGCCGCGGCTTTGCGCACCTCCATCGCCTGCATCAGATCAGCGTAGTCTTTGATGCGGGCGCCAAGGTCGGCGATCAGCGCAGTTTCCTGCGCGCCAAAGCTGCCGCCTGCCGGAACCGTTTCGCCGAATTTCGATTTGGCGAATTTGGTGACGCGCGACACAAGGTTGCCCAGCACGTCGGCAAGGTCTTTGTTGACCGAGGCTTGGAAGTTTTCCCAAGTGAATTCCGAATCTGCCGATTCCGGGGCGTGCGACAGCAGCCACCAGCGCCAGTAATCTGCCGGAAGGATCGACAGCGCCTGATCCATGAACACGCCGCGGCCTTGGCTGGTAGAGAATTGGCCGCCGTCATAGTTCAAGTAGTTGAAGGATTTCAGGTAGTCGACCAGTTTCCACGGTTCGCCCGACCCGATGATGGTGGCGGGGAACGACAGGGTGTGGAAGGGCACGTTATCTTTGCCCATGAATTGGTAATAGGTCACGTCGGCGGCACCTTTGTCGGTGCGCCACCAGCGTTGCCATGCAGAATCGTCCAAGCCATTGGCATCGGCCCATTCGGCGGTGCCCGCGATGTATTCGATGGGCGCATCGAACCAGACGTAGAACACTTTGCCTTCCATGCCCGGCCACGGCTGATCGCCCTTTTTCACCGGGATGCCCCAGTGCAGGTCGCGGGTGATGCCACGGTCTTGCAGGCCATCGCCATCGTTCAGCCATTTCTTGGCGATCGAGGTGGTCAGGATGGGCCAGTCTTTTTTGCTATCGATCCACGCTTCGAGCTTGTCGCGCAAGGACCGCTGTTTCAGATAAAGGTGCTTGGTTTCGCGCACTTCAAGGTTGGTGGACCCCGAGATTGACGAGCGCGGGTTGATCAGATCGGTCGGATCAAGCTGCTTGGTGCATTCTTCGCACTGATCGCCGCGCGCCGAGGTGTTGCCGCAGTTCGGGCAGGTGCCGGTGATGTAACGGTCGGGCAGAAAGCGGTTGTCGTCGATGGAAAACACCTGCTTTTCCGACACTTCGGAAATCAGGCCTGCCGCGTCAAGCGCACCTGCGAAATGCTGGGTCAGCTTGTGATTGCGCTGGCTGGACGAGCGGCCGAAATGGTCGAACGACAGCCGGAAGCCACGCGCGATTTCGGCCTGAACTTCGTGCATTTCGGCGCAGTATTCGGCCACCGGTTTGCCAGCCTTGGCGGCGGCAAGTTCGGCGGGGGTGCCGTGTTCGTCGGTGGCGCAGATGAACATCACCTCGTTCCCGCGTGCGCGATTATAGCGCGCGAACAGGTCTGCGGGCAGCTGACTGCCCACAAGGTTGCCCAAATGCTTGATCCCGTTGATGTAGGGAATGGCGGAGGTGATCAGAATCCGTGCCATGGTGCGCCCTTTATGCAGTGTCGCGCCCCGTTTAGCGCAAGCAGGCGGCGAGGGCTAGTCGGTGGATGTGCTGCCGTGGATCATCCGGCGCAGGGTGCCGTCGTGTTTCAGCCCGCGCAAGGTGGCTCCGGCGATATGGGCGACCAGCAAGGCCATCAGCGCCTTGGTCAACAGGCCGTGCAGCGCAAAGCCGGTATCTTCCCATGCTGCGGACACCGGGGCGATGGCGGGCAGGGTGATGTGGCCAAAGATCACCACATCCAGCCCGCTGGCGGCTGATGCGACCCAGCCCGAAAGCGGGAGTGCCAGCAAAAGCAGATAGATCGCGGTATGGGTGGCGCGGGCCAGACGGTTGGTTAGCGCTCGGGCCGGGCCGATGGGCGGCGGTGGCGGGCTGTAGAAGTGCCAGATTAGCCTGATCAGGCAAAGGCTTAGGGCGATGAAGCCAAGGGTTTTGTGCAGCCCGTAAAGCCACAGGTTGGCAAGGCCGGGCTGGATGTTGGCAAGCGTGGTGCCAAGCGCCAGCAGCGCAAATATCAGCAGCGCCATGGTCCAATGCAGGGCGCGGGTCAGCAGGCCAAAGCGGGTGGGGGTGTTGCGCCACATGGCGGTACCTGTTCAGTTCGTGCGTTCGATCCGCGCCAGAATGTCCAGCCGCACCTGATCGCCCACCATATCCGCCCAGCCGGTTGCGCCAAAATCTGACCGGTTGACCGCGCCGGTCAGTCGGATTGTCAGGTGGCTAAGGTCGCCAGCCTCGTGGCCCTTTTGCCGCCAGAACGCGGCTTGCATCACCATGTTATGCGTGACGCCGCGAATGGTGACGCGGCCCTCGACGGTTGCGCCATCGCCGGATTTGTGGACTGCGGTGCTTTCAAAGCGGATTTCGGGATAGTCGACCGAATCCAGCACCTTTGGCCCTTTCATGGCTTGAGCGGCGAAGGGAAAGCTGGCTTCGGCGCCCTGCACGTTCAGGGTCACGGCGACATGGCTGGCCGAGACATTGGCAAAATCTAGCGTCAGGTCGGCGCGGGTGACGGGCATCCGCCCGGTGATCAGATCGGGGCCGAAATCGGTTTCAAAGCCGACCGAGGACAGCGCGGGTTGCAAGGCATAGCTGGTTGGGGTGGCGGTGGCTGTGGTGGCGGGGCTGGCCAAAGCCAGCATCAGGATGAGGGCGCGCATGGGGACCTCCTTCTTTAACCGATTCTAGCAGGTTTTTGCCGGTCTGGGCGGGGAATCGCGGGGGATCAGACTTCAGTCGGAAGCGGGGTCAGTTCGATCGGGCCTTTGCCATCTTGGGCGGCGTGCCAGCGGGCAGGCGGTTCGGTGCGGGCGCGCAGGCGGGTGATTTCCCAAGCCATGCTATATTCAGATCGGGTCGGGGCGCTGGGCCGCGGCTGCATGCGCCAGCGGCTTTCAACGCCGGGCGCGCCGCCGCTGCCGGGGGTTAACAGCAGCGCCAGCGGTGGCAGTTCACCCCGGCGCAGCGCGGCTTCGCTGCCCGTCTCTGCCGCCAGATGCAGGCGGCGGATCGGGGTCAGGGCGGGCGGTTCCTGCAGTTCGGCCACCACCAGCGGCGTGGCACCAGAGCGTAACGCCTCTTCGGTGATCCACAAGAGATCATCGGCGCGCCGGACGGCGGCAAAGATGATCCGGCCGGTGTCGGCATAGTTGGAAAACCCTTGCGGGTTGATGCGTTCGGGCTGCCAGCCCGGCAGCGCCCACATCACCGGACCCTGACTTTGGTTCATCACAAAGGCCGCAAACACGCAGCGCGCACTGCCGCAGACTTCGTGCACACGGCCGCGCGCCAGCCCAAGGCCAAGCCCGCCGGGCAACAGTTGTGGCGGGAAAAGTTTTGGTCCGGGCAGCAGGTGGTGAATCGGTAGGGTCATGCCGCCAGTTTAGGATGTTCTTTATTTGTTCTCAAGTGCCGTGCGCTTGTGGGCTTTCCTTGCCGCAGGGGCGCGCGTAGCCTTGGCCGCAAATCAGGAGGGTGCGATGCGGCAAGTGCGTTTGGGCAAAACCGGGATGCAGGTTTCACAGATATGTCTGGGGACAATGACTTGGGGCAGCCAGAATACCGAAGCCGACGGCCATGCGCAGATGGATATGGCGCTGGCAGCGGGGGTGAATTTCTGGGACACCGCCGAGATGTATCCGGTTAACCCGGTGCGCGCCGAAACGGTGGGTCGCAGCGAGGAGATCATCGGGTCCTGGCTGGCGGCGCGCGGCGGCCGCGATGGTTTGGTGCTGGCCACGAAAGTGACGGGCGAAGGGCAGGCGGCGGTGCGTGACGGCGCGCCGATCACCGGGGCCATTCTGCGCGCGGCGGTTGATGCATCGTTGCAGCGGCTGCGCACCGGTTACATTGACCTTTATCAGCTGCACTGGCCCAACCGCGCCGCCTACCATTTCCGCGATATCTGGAGCTTTGATCCGCGTGGCGGCGACAAGGCGGCGATTGAGGCGCATATGGTTGAAATTCTTGAGGTCGCGGCAGAGCTGATCGCGGCGGGCAAGATTCGGCATATCGCGCTTTCCAATGAATCGGTCTGGGGCGCATCGCGCTGGTTGGCCTTGGCCGATACGCATGGTTTGCCGCGCATGGCGACGGTGCAGAACGAATATTCGCTGCTGTGCCGGCAGTTTGACAGCGATTGGGCCGAGCTTTCGGTGTTGGAAGACATGCCGCTTTTGGCGTTTTCGCCCTTGGCCACCGGGCTTCTGACCGGGAAATATGCCGGCGATGTGATCCCGGAAGGCACGCGGCGGGCGATCAATCCGACGCTGTCGGGGCGGATCACGCCGCAGGTGTTTCCGGCGGTGGCGGCCTATCTGGGCATTGCCGCCGAAGCGGGGTTGGACCCGGTGCAGATGGCGATTGCGTTTTGCAGCGCGCGGCCGTTTCCGTGCGTGCCGATCATTGGGGCCACCGATCTGGGGCAGTTGAAGCGCGCGCTGGGGGCGGCGGATCTGGTGTTGTCGGACGATGTATTGGCGGCGATTGATGCGGCGCATCGCGCGCATCCGATGCCGTATTAAGGGGCAGGCGATGCGCGCGGTTTTGCTGTTATGTGCCGTGGTGCTGGCTGGCTGCACCTTGCGCGGTGGCGATTTGGCCAAGCCCGCTGTTGCAGGGGCAGGGGCAAACCCGATCACTGGCGATGCTGTCGAGGTTAGCACGCTGGCGGCACCGGGGGCGGCAGATGCGGCGGTGGCGGCACCAAACCCTGCGGCCAGTGCCGCACCTACTGCCGTCGCTGTTGCGCCGCCGGTTGCCGAAGAACCCGCGCCGGTGGTGTTGCCCCAAGAACTGGCCTGTTTGAAAAAGGGCGGGCAATGGGCGGCTGCGGGTAATGCGGCATCGAAAGCCTGCGTGCAGCGCACGAAAGACGGCGGCAAGTTTTGCCGTAAGGAAAGCGATTGCGATGGCTATTGCCTTGCAACATCAAATACATGTGCGCCGGTCACGCCGCTGTTTGGCTGCAATGACATTCTTCAGGACAACGGGGTTAGGGTTACATTGTGCATCGATTGATTTTCGTGCTGCTGTTGGCGGGTTGTATGGCGGCGCCAAAGCAGGTGGCGGTGGGGCATTATCGGGCGCCGGATGCGCCGATGTATTCTAACGCGGTGCTGGACCCGGCGAAGTTGGCGGGAGATTGGCGGCAAGTGGCAGGGTTTGGCGCGGGTAAATGCGCGCCGGGGGCGGCCCGGATTTCGCAAGGCGCTGCTGGTTTGACGGTGGCCTATCGGCTGTGTCAGGCGGGCGGTGTGGCCAAAGGCGCGGGCGCGATGCAGGCGCAGACGGTGGGGCGGTTTGATGTGCCGGGCCAACCGGGGCCGTGGTGGGTGCTGTGGGCCGATGCCGATTACCGCACGTTGGTGATCGGCGCGCCGAATGGCCAGTTGGGATTCATTCTGAACCGTGGGGCGTTTCCGGCGGATCGTTTGGCGGCGGCCAAGGATATTCTGGACTGGAACGGCTATGACCTGAAACAGCTGGTGGTTTACTAGCCGATTTCGGCACGCAGGCGGGTCAGATGTGAAATGACGCCGCGCGCGCCGAAGGGGGCCGCGCGCACCAGACCGTCGAAATGCTGCAAGATCGACTGCACGCGGGCCGGATCGCGGAACACGATATAATGGCGGCCAAGATAGACGGCGGCCAGATGCGGGCCAAACAGCGTGACCGGGCTGGAGTACAGCTTGTGCGCGTCAAAAAGATAGAGCCGCAGCGACGGGTAAAGCGTGTCGCAAAGCGTGATCAGGTGATCCATCTGGGCGCGGCGCAGGGGCAGCGGCAAGCCCGCCCAATAGCCAGTGCCTTCGGCAAAGCTTTGCACCTCGTGCAGCGGTAGGGCGATTTCATAATCGGATTGCGCGGTTTTCATCCACGCCAGTTGATCCTGAAACGCCGCGATGGCCTGATCGGGCGAGCGGCCAAGCTGATCGGCATATTCCCAGCGCACCACGTCAGGGGTTTTCAGCATGTCGGGCAGGCTGGCCGGAACATGGCGGATTTTATAGCCTGCCGCTTCGTGGTGCCAGCGGATCAGATCATCGTCAAACAGGGCGCGCGGGGCTTCGGTCAGGGTGACGGCGGTGGCCATCAGGTCGGCAATGGGTTCTGGGCGACCGGCAAGACCAAGCAGCCAGTCGCAAGACACGCCAAGGGCTGCGGCGCAATCGGCGGCAAGCTGGGCATTGGGCAGACGGGTTCCGGGCCCAAGCAGGGCCGAGATGGTTGACCGATCTGCGCCAGTGGCGCGGGCAAGCGCCGATTGCGACAGACCCCGTTCGGCCATGCCTTCGGCAAGCCGGGTGCGGAACAGGGTGGCGCGGTCGCGTTTGTCGATCAAATCTGCCATCTGGTGATAATTATCTGCAATGTTGGGTTTATGCTGCGTATCCTCGGAATTCCGTCTGGCTTTGGCAAGTGCTAAGGCGGGGCAATGAGGCTGTGACGAGGATGAAAATGGCGCAGGGCAAGCGGTTGGAATGGCCGACGGTGGCAATGTTGGCGGCGACCTATGCGGTTTGGCTGCTTGGCACGCAGATCTGGCATTCGACGGGGCCGATGTCGGTTGTGCTGACCGGCATCGCGGTGGCGCAGTTTTCGTCGTTGCAGCACGAGGTTTTGCACGGCCATCCGTTTCGCCGCCAATGGCTGAACGAGGCGCTGGTGTTTCCGGCGCTGGCGCTGTGCGTGCCTTATCTGCGCTTCAAGGACACCCATTTGCAGCACCACTATGATCCGGCGCTGACCGACCCCTATGACGACCCCGAATCCAATTACATGGACCCTGAGGTCTGGGCGAAAACGTCGCGCCTGATGCAGAAGTTGCTGCGGATCAACAACAGCTTGCTGGGGCGGGTGCTGTTGGGGCCGGCGCTGGGCACGTTTTTGTTTCTGCGGGCCGAATGGGCCTTGATCTGGGCGGGGGCACCGCGGGTGCGGCTGGCTTGGGCGCTGAATATGGTTGGGGTGGCGATGGTGCTGGTCTGGCTGCGCTGGGCGGGGATGCCGATTTTGGCCTATGTGGCGGCGGTGTATCTGGGCACCGCGCTGTTGAAGATCCGCACCTATCTGGAGCACCGCGCGCATGAGGCGTTTCGGGCGCGCACGGTGATTGTCGAGGACCGTGGGCCGCTGTCGTATTTGTTTTTGAACAATAACTTCCATGTCGTGCATCACATGCACCCGAATGTGCCGTGGTATGAGTTGCCCGCGATGTATGAGGCGCGGCGCGAGCATTACCAGCGCCGCAACGAGGCTTATGTCTACCGCAACTATGCCGAGATTTTCCGCCGCTATCTGCTGAAAGC
>JAHEDL010000166.1 GCA_024641255.1 Pseudorhodobacter sp. | reverse complement strand
AGCTCTGCGTCTTCGGGTGCGGTGTTTTCCTGCGCCATCGTCGTCTTCCTTACATTCCGTTCCGTCGTTGCCGTGGGGCTTTAGCCTGAACCGCGTTCAGACAAAAGCCTGCCAACCAATTGCGCCGTGTAATCCACGATTGGAACGATGCGGCCATAGTTAAGCCGCGTCGGCCCGATCACGCCCACTGCGCCAATGATCTTCCGGTCAGCGTTCATATAGGGAGAGACCACCAGAGAGGAACCCGAAAGTGAGAAGAGTTTGTTCTCTGAACCGATAAAAATGCGCACACCTTCGCCAGTTTCGGCAAGTTCAAGGAAATCGGCGATGTCCCGCTTACGTTCGAGGTCGTCAAACAGCACGCGGATGCGATCGATGTCTTGGGCTTCGCCGCTTGTTTCGATCAGATTGGCACGGCCGCGCACGATCAGACGCTCTGACTGTTCGCCAGAGTTTTCCCACAGCGCCAGCCCACTTTCGACCAGTTCACGCGCCAGGGAATCGATTTCCTGCCGCCGCCGCGCGATGTCTTGCACGATAGAGCGGCGCAGTTCGGACAGGGTTTTGCCTTCGGCCAAGGCGTTCAGGAAATTCGCGGCTTCTCGCATAGAGGACGGGGTTTGACCGGGTGGCGGGGTGAAGATGCGGTTTTCGACGTGGCCATTCGCAAACACCAACACGACCAACGCCCGATCCTGCGCAAGGCTGACGAATTCGATATGCCGGATCGGCGCTTCGGCCTTTGGTGCCAGCACCACAGAGGCGCCACGGGTGATGCCCGACAGGGTGCCGCCAATATGATCCAGCAGGCTGGCGATATCTTGGTCGGCCGAACTGCTGGCGGTATCCATCAACTGGCGATCTTCTGCGGCGACCGTGCCCACCTCTAGCAGACCATCAACGAACATGCGCAGGCCAAGCTGCGTGGGGATGCGGCCAGCTGAAATATGCGGGCTGTCCAGCAGGCCCAGAAATTCAAGATCCTGCATCACGTTGCGGATCGTCGCCGCAGACAGACGCTCCGTCATGCTGCGGGTCAGCGTGCGCGACCCCACCGGATCCCCCGAGGCAAGATAGCCTTCGACGACGCGTCGGAACACCTCGCGCGAGCGATCATTCATTTCGGAAAGTATTTTGGTGCCGTCGGTCATCGCTTGGTCCCTTGGGATAAGGACATTAAGGAGCCTGCGGGCCGAACGTCAATGAGGGTTGCATCAGGACGTGGCGGAGGACTATCTGGAACCAAGCAATATAAGGAAAATGTGATGCGCCCTTCTGGCCGGAAACTTGATGAAATGCGTGCGGTGTCGATCGAAATCGGCGTGATGAAACATGCCGAAGGCTCTTGCCTGATCAAGATGGGCGAAACGCATGTGCTGTGCTCTGCTACCATCGAAGACAAGGCGCCGCCGTTTCTGAAGAATACCGGCTTGGGCTGGGTGACGGCGGAATATGGCATGCTGCCGCGTGCCACGAATTCGCGGACCCGTCGCGAAGCCGCCGCGGGCAAGCAATCTGGAAGAACGCAGGAAATTCAGCGGCTTATTGGCCGGGCGCTGCGGGCTGGCGTTGACCGTTCGGCGCTGGGAGAGCGGCAGATCGTGATCGACTGTGATGTTCTGCAAGCCGATGGCGGCACCCGCTGTGCGTCGATCACCGGCGGCTGGGTGGCGTTGCGGCTGGCGATGAACAAACTTTTGAAGACCGGGATGATCGTGAGCGATCCGATGATTGATCATGTTGCCGCCGTTTCTTGCGGAATTTATGCCGGACAACCGGTGTTGGATTTGGACTATGCTGAAGATTCGACTGCGGGCACCGATGGCAACTTCATTCTGACCGGTCGCGGCCGGATGATTGAAGTGCAGATGTCGGCCGAGGGCGCGACCTTTTCGCGCGCTGAAATGGGCGAATTGCTGGATATGGCCGAAGCCGGCTCTGCGAGCTTGGTTGCGGCGCAAAAGGCGGCCTTGGGTATTGCATGATGCGGAAGTTTTCGGGCGATACGCTGTTGGTGGCGACGCACAATCGCGGCAAGTTGGAAGAAATTGCCAAGCTTTTGGAACCGTTTGGTATTTCTGTGGTTTCGGCAGGCGATATGAACCTGCCGGAGCCCGCAGAAACCGAAGATAGCTTTGTTGGTAATGCCCGAATCAAGGCGCATGCGGCGGCCAAGGCGACGGGGCTGCCGGCGTTGTCAGACGATTCCGGGATCACAATCGATGCGCTGAAAGGCGCGCCCGGCGTTTACACGGCAGATTGGGCGGAAACACCCAACGGTCGCGACTTTGTGATGGCGATGGCAAAGACCTGGGAAAAACTGGAGGCGGTGGCGGCACCACAGCCACGGGTGGCGCAGTTTCGCTGCACATTGGTGCTGGCATGGCCGGATGGGCATGACGAAGTGTTCGAAGGTGTGATGCCGGGGCGGGTGGTTTGGCCGATGCGCGGCTCTCAGGGGCACGGTTATGATCCGATTTTTCAGCCCGATGGCTTTGACATCACCTTTGGCGAAATGGATCGCTGGCAAAAGAATGAAATCAGCCACCGCGCCGATGCCTTTCGCAAGCTTGTAGAGGGGTGTTTCACGTGAAACATATTTCAACTGGATCACCATTCGAATCCACGATGGGCTATAGCCGCGCCGTGGTGAAGGGGGGCTGGTGCTTTGTGTCCGGCGTCACCGGATATGACTACGCAACGATGACGATGCCGGAAGGCGTTGCTGCGCAAGCACAAAATTGCTTTGCAACCATTGCGGGGGTTTTGGCCGAAGCTGGCTTTGAAATGGCCGATGTTGTGCGGGTGCAGTATACTGTAACCGATGCGACCCTTGTTGACAGCTTGGTTCCGGTTTTGGGGCAACATCTGTCACAGATTCGCCCGGCAGCAACCATGGTTATTGCTGGGCTGATCCGGCCAGAAATGCTGGTTGAAATTGAAGTGACGGCATTTAAGGGCTGATGATGGAAGATTGGCAAAACGGCGGCTTTGGCCTGTATCTGCATTGGCCGTTTTGCGAGTCGAAATGCCCCTATTGCGACTTTAACAGCCACGTTTCCGCCCAAATCGATCAGCGGAAATGGCGCGACGCCTATCTGGCAGAGATAGATAGGGCGGGCCGCGAAACCCCAGGTCGTGTGCTTAACACCGTTTTTTTCGGCGGCGGCACGCCTTCCTTGATGGATCCGGATTTGGTTGCAGCTATTTTGGAACGCGTGCGGGGCACCTGGCCAATGTCCAACGCGCCGGAAATTACCTTAGAGGCAAATCCTGGTTCAATCGAAGCCGGGCGCTTTCGTGGCTACCGCGATGCGGGCGTAAGCCGGATTTCGATGGGTATGCAGGCGATGAACGACGACGATTTGCGTCGTTTGGGGCGCAAACATACCGCCGCAGAGGCGCGAACTGCGTTCGAAATCGCACGCAATTGCTTTGATCGTGTCAGCTTTGATCTGATTTACGCGCGGCAGGACCAAAGCCTTGATGAATGGCGCAAAGAACTTACCAGCGCGCTTGATTTGGCGGTGGACCACCTGTCTTTGTATCAATTGACCGTCGAGGACGGCACCGCTTTTGGCGACAGATTGGCGAAAGGTGGGTTGAAAGGCCTGCCGGACGAAGATCTTTCGGCAGAGATGTTCGAACTTACACAAGAGCTTTGCGACAAGGCGCAGATGCCAGCTTATGAAGTGTCAAACCATGCCAAAATTGACGCGGAATCGCAGCACAATCTGATTTATTGGCGTGGTGGCGATTATGTTGGCATTGGCCCGGGTGCACATGGACGCCTTACACTTCGGGGCAAGCGTTACGCCACAGAGGCCCCGAAATCGCCCGCAATTTGGCTTGGATTGGCCGAAACCGGGAAGCCTGCAGAGCTTCAACGCAATGCCCTGACGCCCGAAGAACATGGGCTAGAATACCTTATCATGTCGCTGCGCCTAACAGAGGGCCTAAACCTTGCACGACTAAAGGCGATCTCTGGAATGGAACCAGACCCCCAAAAGCTAGTGCAGCTTGTCGAACTGAACATGATATCGGTCGACGAAACCCACATCAAAGCAACGGCTAAAGGGCGATTGGTGCTGAACGCGGTTATCCGCGAACTGGCTGGCGGCTGACGCGACCGTCAGACGCCACCCCTTTGATTAATCACGCATATCGCGAGAAATAAGCGACAACGCCCGGCAAAGCAGGTCAAGATCATCCAGACTGCGATAAGAAATACTTACCTTACCGCCCTGCCCGGCTGCATCGTGATCAATGCGCACCGCCATGCCCAAATTGGCGGAAATATCAGCCTCTAATGCCCGCGTGTCGGCATCTTTGCCGCTGCTTTGGCGCAAAGCACGACGTTTCGCGGGATCGATTGTAGATTTCCGCACCAAATCTTCGGTTTCGCGCACCGAAAGACCGCGAGCAACGACCTGCCGCGCAAGCTCTGGCGCGTTACTTGTGGTGATCAGCGCGCGGGCGTGCCCGGCCGACAGCTTCCCCACTTTAACCATGCTTTGAACATCATCAGGCAGCGACAGCAAGCGCAACAGGTTGGCAATGTGGCTGCGGCTGCGCGACAGGGCTTCGGCGATTTTTTCCTGCGTATGGCCAAAGCGGTCCATCAACTGGCGATAAGCTTGTGCTTCTTCAATTGCATTCAACTCTGCGCGCTGAATGTTCTCGATGATTGCAATTTCAAGAACTTCCGAGTCGCTAAACTCACGAATAATGACAGGTAATTCATGCAGTTGCGCAATTTGAGCAGCGCGCCAACGCCGTTCGCCAGCGACGATTTCATAGCTGTCACTGTCCGCGATACGCCGCACGATTAACGGCTGAATAACGCCTTTCTGGCGAATCGAATCCGCAAGATCTTTCAGCGCATCAGGTTCAAAATCGCGCCGTGGTTGGTCCGGGTTGGGGATGATTTTCTCGACCGGAACCAGAACATCAAGGCGCCGCATCTCTGGGGTTTGGAAAATCGGTTCTACATTCACATCCGCCATAAGTGCTGACAGCCCTCGGCCAAGCCCGCGACGCTCGATTTTCTTATCCATCACGCTGTCTCCTCATTGAAACGATGCGAAATCGGGTGGCGGGCAAGAACTTCTTGCGCCAGCGCCCGATAGGCCTCTGACCCTTTTGACACGCTATCATACGCCAACACGGGCTGCGCATAAGACGGCGCCTCGCTTAGGCGAACATTGCGCGGAATAACTGTCTTAAACACCAACTCGCCAAGCGTTGTCCGCACATCGCCTTCAACCTGCTGCGACAAACGATTTCGGCTATCAACCATGGTTAAAACAACGCCCTCGATGCGCAGACCGGGGTTTGCGCCTTTTCTGACCTCGCGAATGGTCAGCATCAGCTGCGAAAGCCCTTCCAGCGCGAAAAATTCCGCCTGCAGCGGAACCAAAACCGCGTGGCTTGAAACCAAGGCGTTGATGGTCAGCAAACTTAGCGACGGCGGGCAGTCGATGAGGATAAAATCAAGGTCCAGCGCCGCGACCGTCGATTCTCGCAGCGCGTCATGCAGCAAAAAGCTACGCTTTTCATTTGAAACAAGCTGAATATCCGCCGACGACAGGTCGGAGTTTGACGGGCAGATCATCAGGCCATCGTATTCAGTCTGCACCACGGTTTCGATCAGCGGAATTTCATCAATAAGCAGGTCATAAGTTGTCTTTTTCCGCGACGCAGGCGGTACACCAAGACCAGTCGAGGCGTTGCCCTGCGGATCCAGATCAACCAAAAGCACCCGCGCGCCCTGCTCTACAAGAGCAGCGGCAAGATTTATCGCCGTGGTTGTCTTGCCAACACCGCCTTTTTGGTTGGCAACCGCCAAAATATGCGGCGCAAAGCCGGCGCGTAGATCAGACATGACGAAGACCTTTTAGAACAAGAACCGCCGCGTCGGCGTCGGTCCGGCTGCGCATTTCGGTAAGATCGAACACCCAGGATTTTTTAGCGTCGCGAATTTCGTCTGCGGCAGCGACGCCTTTTGGGAAAACAGCGGCGCCTAGCTCATTCAAGTGACGCGCAGCGTAGCCACAAAGGGTATCAAGCGACGCAAGCGCCCTTGCCGAAACGATATCCGCAGCCTGTGGCGTGAGGTCTTCAATACGACAGGTCGCGACGGCTATGTTTAACCCAAGTTGCCGCGCAGCTTCAGTCAAAAATACCGATTTACGACGATCGGATTCAACCAAAGTAATCCGCAATTCGGGCAGTTTTTCATGCGCCAAAATAGCGATGACGATCCCCGGAAAGCCACCCCCGCTACCCAAATCACACCACGTCTTTGTGCTTTTAGACGCACAATCAAATAGTTGCGCAGAATCCAAAATATGGCGCTGCCAGAGCAATGGAATACCAGATTTTGAGATCAGGTTGATTGCGGGATTCCACTTTTCAACCAATGCAACAAATGACTGCAGGCGGTCCAATGTTTCACGTGAAACATCAAGCCAGTCTGGGCAAGTAGAAATGGTCGATGTCATCGCGCAGCGGCCTCGCGGCGCGCTTTGCGGATATGCGCAAGAATCAAGGTGAGAGCAGCTGGGGTCATCCCTTCCACCTTGGCAGCTTGCGCCAAATTTGTCGGACGCACACGGCCAAGTTTCAGCCCCAGTTCATTGGAGAGACCGGGAAGGCCTGCATAAACAAAGCCTTCTGGAATAAGCGCATTTTCTTCGGCCCGCAGCGCGTCTGCCTCACCCTTCTGTCGCGCAAGATACTGAGCATAGAGCGCGTCGATCGCGGTCTGCTGTTGAACCGCAGGATCAAATTGCGAAAACTCCGGCACCAAAGCTAAAATTTGCTGCAAAGTTACGTCTGGAAAGGCCATGACAGACCGCGCACTGCGCCGCGCACCATCCTGACTTAGCAAAATACCGGCTGCCTGCAATTCCTTTGGCGTGAAAGTACACTCTTCCAACATAGAGGCCGCACGCAGCAACGCTTCATTCTTGGCGTCGAATGCCATACGCCGAGCGTCACGCACACAACCAAGCCCTGCGCCGATCGGCGTAAGCCGTTGATCTGCATTGTCCGCACGCAGCGTTAGCCGAAACTCCGCACGCGACGTGAACATGCGGTAGGGCTCTGTCACCCCACGCGTGGTAAGATCATCCAGCATGACGCCGATATAGCTTTCGCCGCGGCCGAAACGCACCGCATCACCGCCAAGAGAGCGCGCCGCAGCATTCAGTCCTGCAACCAAGCCCTGCGCAGCGGCTTCTTCATAGCCAGTCGTTCCATTAATCTGCCCCGCCAGATAAAGACCGCGGAGGGCTTTTAGCTGCAACGTCAGATCCAACTCGCGCGGGTCAAAAAAATCATATTCGATCGCGTAGCCGGGCTGGGTGATGACAACGCCTTCAAGGCCCTTAATCGACCGAACGTAGGCTTCCTGAACATCTTGCGGCAAAGACGTCGATATGCCGTTCGGATAGACCGTATCGTCGTCTAACCCTTCGGGTTCAAGGAAGATCTGGTGCGATGTCTTATCGGCGAACCGCACAATTTTATCTTCAATCGACGGGCAGTATCGCGGGCCAACGCCTTCAATATGGCCGCCATACATTGCCGACCGATCAAGGTTTTTCCGAACAATATCATGCGTTTGTTCGTTTGTATGGGTAATCCCGCAGGCGATCTGGCGCACCTGCGGCGCCTTGTTCATAAAGGAAAAAACCACTGGGTCTTCATCACCGGGTTGGGTTTCCAACTCGTCCCATTTTATGGTTTTACCGTCAAGACGCGGCGGCGTGCCGGTTTTCAGCCGACCGCGCATCAGCCCAAGTCCAGCCAATTGCTCTGCCAACCGAATCGAAGGTGCGTCGCCAACCCGGCCACCAGGGCGGCTTTGATCTCCGATATGAATCAACCCATTCAGAAAAGTGCCCGTGGTCAAAACAACGGCCGACGACTTTAGATTTCTGCCATCGGCCAACGTAACGCCGGTTACCGCGCCAGCCACTTCTTGCAGCGCAACGACCTCGCCTTCGATGATCTGCAGCAATTCTTCCTTGCCAAGCAAATCCTGAATCGCGGCCCGATACAGCTTACGATCTGCCTGCGCGCGCGGCCCCTGCACTGCCGGGCCCTTGCGGCGATTCAACAGTCGATATTGGATGCCGGCGCGGTCCGCCGCCAACCCCATAATCCCGTCCATCGCATCAATTTCGCGCACAAGATGGCCTTTCCCAAGCCCACCAATCGCCGGATTGCACGACATCACACCAATTCCGTCGCGCCGAAGCGAGATAAGCGCCGTTTTCGCGCCCATGCGCGCCGAAGCCGCAGCCGCTTCTGCGCCCGCATGCCCACCACCAACGACAATCACATCAAAATGTTTCACGTGAAACACCCTCATTTCCCGATGCAGAAGCTGGAGAATATCTCATCCAAAAGATTTTCGACATCGATTCGTCCCACCATCATCTCCAAAGCCCGCATCGAATCGCGTAAATCCGCCGCTATCAGTTCCGGCAGGCTGATAGCCCGGCCCAACCGCGTCTGCGCCTGTTCAAGCCCCGTAACTGCCCGTTGCAACGCGATACGCTGCCGCTCGCGGATCAGCAAGCCGGCCGAGGCCGCCCTGCCCTCCAATCGGCCGGAAATCTCTGAGATAAGCCAATCAATACCCGCCCCGGTCTTGCCCGAAACTGCGCGGGCATCACCAGATCTCGCGTCAGCCTTGCCCAAAACCACAATATCTTCAAGCTCAGGTGCCAGCA
>JAHEDL010000165.1 GCA_024641255.1 Pseudorhodobacter sp. | reverse complement strand
TGCGGTTGGAATGAAACAGCGGAATCGCCCAAGCGCCGGAAATAACAGAGATTTGCGCGTTGGGGTCGCCTGCGATGAAGTAAATCAGCGCCTGATTGTCGGCGGGGCCAAACTGAAAACATTGGCGTTCGCCGCGGGTGTTCCAGATCAGGTTGGTCAGAAAGCTGGTCGGGTTATAGTCGCGCATCGCCGCAGCGTCACAGACCGCGCCGTTGTAAATCTTTTCGCCGCCTGCAAAATGCACGCGGTCTTCGGCGAACAGGTGGCCATGCACGCGGGTGCCGGTGGCTTTGCCCAGCCAGATTTCGAAATTGTCGAACAGATCGGCAAAGCCTTCGAAGACCGAATAGGGCGCGGCTGTGCGGCCATTTTCCCAGTTTTCATTGGGGTGGCGCGATTGCATGTAAAGCCCCGGGCGGCCCTTGGTGCGGCGTTCAACGGCTTTGGCAAACAGCCGGTCAATCTTGCTGGGGTTGGGTTCTGCCGCGGCCTGCGCGCCGGAATCGGCGAACAGGAAGGTGTTGTAAAGCCGGTCGGCATGCGACCAGATCTTGCGCGCAACAAAGCAGTCAGAGCGGCGCAGCAGTTGTAGGTGATCGTCATAGAAGATGTGCGGCTTGCCCTGAAAATCGAACTTCGACAGGGTCAGCGACCGGCTTTCAACGTTGGACGACACCTGCCGCACCAGCGTTTGGAAATAGCTTTCATCGGGAATCCAGACGCGGCGGAAATAACGGTCAATTTCGGTGCGTTCGGGGTTTTCCAGAATGGCGGACAGGGTTTGCCGGGTAAGGCACCACCACTGGCTGCCCAGATGCGGCACGATGCCTGCGGGAATCCGGCGTTTGAAGCCAAGGCGGCGTTGCAGGCGCACATAGCCGTCAAACAGCCGCCGCTGTTTGCGCCAGCTAAACGGGAAGCGCAGGGTGAAGCGTTCAACATCCAGCCCGCCGATTGTCCAACCCACGTCTTCGGTGGTGACGGATTCGATGAAGTCGGTGCGCGGCCGGTCGGCCAGATAGGCCACCAACTCTTCGACCGGACGCAACGGCAGGCAAGAGCCAGAAGCCAGAAACACATGCCGCACCGCCGGAAAGTCGCGCAGCATGATGGTTGCGGCCTCTTGCGTGGCGGCAACGATGCCCCAGGTGCCCCATTCGCAGGCGTGACGACCGGAAAAGCGGATATTGCCCAGATCTGACAGCGCCTTGACCAACTCGTCATAGGCCTTGCGCTTTACCCGCCGGTCAACGTGGATCACCACCGGGCAATCGCGCACCGCCCAGTGCCGCGCCACTTCGGCGGCACGGTCAAAGGCGGTGTGGCACAGCATGACGAAGCCAACTGTCATGCCCAGTTGCCCTTCGACATCAGCCCCAGAATTTCAAGCTGGCGCCAGTTGATGTATTTCTCGCTCCACTTGCACCACAGATCGGGCTGGGTGCTGATACCGGCGCGATAGGCGCGGTATTCGTGGCTGTTGGCATAATGCTGACGGCGTTCCATCTCTTCCTCTGCCTTATGGGCAAAGGTATCCAGAAACTTGGCATGAAGAAGGCAACCTGAGGCCTTTTCGCCGCCCCATTCGTCATAAACCTGATTTAACCCGCGCGGCAGCAGCATGTGGGTCGAACTGACATAGGCATAGTCGCGATCCCATTTCACCAAAGGGATCTTGTTCAGCGCAGGCGCGCGTTCGGGCAGATCTTGAAAGAACATCCGCATCCGTGGCCCGCCCTGAATCCACAGGTTGCCATATTTGCGATTGCGCTGGATGACATAGTTGCCGCTGTCGAAATAGGGCGCCACTTCGAATGGGTCCTGGCCTTCTTGATAGGGCACCACATCGAACGGGCCTTTGGGATACATATCCAGCAGCATCGCAGAAAAGGATTTGATCGAGCTGGCATCCAGCCAATCGGTAAGGGCGCGCAGAGGGCGGGTATCGCAGAACGGGTAGACGAAGAATTCGTCAGGATCGACAATCAACGACCAATGGCCATGCGCGTATTTGGCCTGCAGCCAGTTCAGCCAATCGACACCAAAGCGCGCGCGTTTATAGCTGTGCTTGGTTGTCCACAGCGACACGTCAGGCTGTGCGGCAAGGTATTCGCGCGAGCCATCGTCGCTATCATTGTCCACGATAAGGAAATGATTGACGCCAAGGCTGCGGTAATAGCGCAGGAAATACGGCAGGCGAACCCGTTCGTTCCGCAGGGTGGAAAACAGCAGGATATGGTTTGAGGCGATTTGCGGGGTGTGATCAACAACCGCACGCAACTCGCGCCGCTTGCGAAAAGCGCGGATTCGCCAGCGTTTTCGCGCCAACCTTAGCATATATTGCGATACTACGCCCAACCGCTACACTTCCACTGCTCTGCCGTCGTGACGACCGAGGTATCACAGCCTGTTTAATACAATCTTGAAATGCTCTGCCCAACTTGGCTGAGCTTTGCTTTTTTTGATCTTCTTACCTGTCATAGCGTATTGCTGGATTGTTTCCATCCAAGAATAACTGTCAGTCGGGCTCAGGTAAACCGCGAAGTCTGCCAGCAGTTCGCGGAACACCGGGAGATCGCTGCAGATGACGGGGGTGCCAAGGCTGGCTGCCTCTAGTGCGGGGATGCCGAAACCTTCGGCAAAGCTGGGAAACAGCAGTGCCTGCGCGCCTTGCAGCAGAAAGCTGATCTGGCCATCCGACAGGCCCGCTCGTTCTTGGATCGGACCGCTTGCAGGCAGTGCATCAAGCCGCGTGGCAAGCGCGTCGATTGACCAGCCGCGCCCGCCAAGGATCAGCAGGTGCGGTGGGGTGGTCATGCTTTGCCAAAGGTCCAGCAGCAAGGCGTGGTTTTTGCGCGGCTCAATCGTGCCAAGGATGACGAAATACGGTGCTGCGGGGCGCGGGCAGGGCTGGGGGTCGGCCACCGTCACGCCAAGGTTGGCCACGATGCCGGGGGGCACCCGCCCCATGGTCAGGAACTGTGATTCGGTCGCTGTGCGGGTGGCTTCGGTGCTATGGATCACCAGATCAGCCTGCGCTGAAACCGCCTGCAGCTTGCGCCGAAATGGCGCGATGCTGTCGGGGCGGGCAAATTTGGGGTGATCCAGCGGAATGGTGTCATGCACCAGAACCGCAATTTGCAGCCCCGCCGCCTTGATCTGTGCCAGACCGCGCGTATCAAGATTGGTGTGACCGGTGTTAATATAGGTAGCGTCCTGCGGCAGGTGGCGCGCCAGCATATGGCGCAGGCCAAAGCGGGTGCAGCGCGCAATCGCAAGGCGGCGCAGGGCGGCTTCGGCATGGCCACGCTGCGGATCGTCGCGCCACGCGATGCGGCCGATCATGTCGCGGCGCAGATCAAGCGCACCGTCGCGCAGCGCGATCATGCCAGCGCGGTCGATCAGCAGATAGCCAAGCGCGCTGCGCAGCAGGCCAAAGGCCGGCGTTTCACGTGAAACAAGTTGATCCAGATAGGCAAATTCGACCCGGTCTACCCCGGTCATCGGCCCCTTGCCCCAGCGCGACAAAAGCCGCGTCAGGTCAAGAAGCCGTGCCGAAACCACGCGGGTTACTGCGCTGCTTTCTGCAGCGCGATCATATCGTTCAAATACGCGCCGAATTCTTCGCGCAGGTCAGGGCGCGCCAGACCGAAGGCAACCGTGGCCTGCAAGAAGCCCGCTTTCGACCCGCAGTCATAGCGTTGACCGCGGAAGCGATAGCCAAACACCTTGCCGTCTTTGGTTTCTTCGGCAATCGCGTCGGTCAGTTGAATTTCGCCGCCTGCGCCTTGCTTCATCTTGTTCAGGTTGGTCAGTACGTTCGGTGACAGAATATAGCGACCGATCACCGCAAGGTTCGACGGTGCATCGCCAGCTTTGGGCTTTTCAACCATGCCTTTGGCTTGCACGATGGCGCCCATGTCTTCGGCAATATCCAGCACACCGTAGGACGATGCCTTTTCCGGCGCCACTTCCATAGCGGCAACCATGTTGCCCCCAGTTTGTTCGTAGGCTTCCATCATCTGCTGCAAGCAAGGCTTTTCAGCCGCGATCACGTCATCGGGCAGCAAAACCGCGAAGGGTTCATTGCCAATCAGACGGCGCGCACACCAGACGGCGTGGCCAAGCCCCATCGGGCGGTTTTGGCGCAGATAGGCAATCGCGCCCGAATCCATGTTGGTTTCCTTCAGGATTTCCAACAGTTCGTCTTTGCCCGCCTTGCGCAGGGTGTTTTCCAGCTCTGGCGAATGGTCGAAATAATCCTCTAGCGCCGATTTCCCGCGCGAGGTCACAAAGATAAATTCCTTGATGCCTGCAGCGCGCGCTTCGTCGATGGCGTATTGAATAAGCGGGCGATCAACCAGCGTCATGATCTCTTTCGGGATCGACTTGGTCGCAGGCAAGAAACGGGTTCCCATGCCAGCGACAGGAAATACCGCTTTGGTGACCTTCTTGATCTTCATTTGATGAGTCTTTCGTGCTGCCCAAATGCATTGCGAGTCTGATTACACATTACATGGTCAAAATTAAATGCCCAATCGCGCGCAGACGCTGCGTTCCAAGACTCGGTTTCGCAATTACCACAGATTTGATGCTGCAGGTGCAGAAAAAACGCGACACATCACGCAATCGTTCACGAAATGGCGCGGAAATTGGCAAGGCGGGCGGCTTCTGTTGCAATGCGGTGCCGAAAGCGGATCAGGCGCAGGCGCGGCCCTTGGCGCACCGATTGCCCAAACAGCCCACCGGTTTGCAGCCAGAATCCTTCGGGTTGAAAGCAAAGCTTGTGCGGCTTGGCGGTTGGCGACAGGCAGATCACCGTCACAATATGGCTTTGGGCGGCAGATTTGGCTTGTTTCAGCAGGCGGCGCTTCTGCCAAATCCGCCCGGCAAGGATCAGGCCGGGGCGCGGCCCGGCGGGCAGCGGCAGCAGCGGTGGCGGCGAAGGCTGTTGTGGCGTCAGCACTGGCAGTGGCTGCGCCAAGCCAGCGGCCCAGCCCTTGGTCAGGCTAGACAGCAGCGCAAGTTCCGCATCGGCGTTGATCCGGCCCGCACGGCGATGCGTGGCAATCCGCGCCGCTTCGCGGACAGACAGTCTTTGCAGCGCGGCGGAAAAATCCGATGTTGGCGCGTGGCGGCGCAGAAAAATCGCGGTGCTGGCAGCAATGTCGTAAAGGCTAAGCGGCACGCGGTTCGCGGCGCGTCTTTCGCTTGCCTCATAGCCGTGATGCACCTGCGCTTGCGGCACGATGGCTGTCAGGCCGTGGGACGCAAGCCGTAGATTGACATCAGCTTCGTCCAGATAAAACCGATAGCCGGGGTCAAATCCGCCAATCTCCAGCAAGGCATCGCGGCGAAAGGCGCAGTTGGTGCCTTGGGTTTTTACAGCCCGTTCCGCAGTGCCGTCGCGCAATGTTTCTTCTTTAATATCAATATGATGATCAATTCCCTGCGCATCCACCTCGCAGGCTTGCCATTGAAACGAAAATCCGTTGCGGCCGCGAATGAACCCGGTTGCGGCAACCACCTTTGCGTTGGCAAACGGCGCCGATAGCCGCGACAGCCAGGTCGGTTCGGCCACGGCATCATCGTCGATAAACGCCACCACGGGCGCGGCGGCCAATTGCAAACCGGCATTGCGTGCCGCGCTGATGTTGGCTTCATCAAAGCTGACCAGTTTCAGCGGCAGATCCAGCGCCTTGACGGCCGCAATCGCCGCAGGTTCGGCCACGACGATCACCTCGAACAGCGGGTGGTCTTGCTGCGTCAGCGCCACGACGCAGCGTGTCAGGGCGGCCGCGCGATGGCGGCTAACCACGATCACACTGGCCGCGCCGTGGGTCATCGCATTGCGGCCATCATGGCTTCGATCACCGGCACGTCAGAGGGGTTGTTCAGCTCCCAAAACTGCCGACCTTTCGCCTGCACTTCAACGCACAAGACATGGCGACCATTTTCAAGAAAGCGCAGTTGTTCCAGCCCCTCTAGCTGCTCCAGCGGGCCAACCGGCCAACTGGGATAGGCGGCCAGTGCGGCGGGGCGATAGGCGTAAACGCCAACGTGGTGAAACACCGGCGTTTCGGCATCGTCGGCATAGGTTTTGCCGGTGAACGGGATCACCTCTTTCGAAAAATACAGCCCGCGCATTCCGGCGCCGAAAACCGCCGTTGTGCCGCCCACCCGACCGGCGCGGCGATCTGCCAGAAAGCCGTTCAGCGCGCGGCCATCGCAGCGCAGCACCGGGGTTGCAATATCGGCCCCGGTATCGGCGGCCAGACCGGCGATCAGGTCTTCGACAAACCACGCAGGGGTCAGCGGCGCATCGCCCTGCAGGTTTACGATAACGTCAAAGCCGGGCAGTTTCGCCGCCACCTCGGCACAGCGTTCGGTGCCGTTCTGGGCGTTGGAAGAGGTCATCACCACCTCTGCCCCAAAAGCTTCGGCATGGTCGCGGATGCGGTCGTCATCGGTGGCGACAACAACGCGGTCCACGCCTTTGACACCCATCGCAGCCTCCCAGCTGCGACGGATCAGGGTCTTTTCGCCATCCGGCCCCTTTAATGAAACCAAAGGCTTACCCGGATAACGGGTGCTGGCATAGCGGGCCGGGATGGCGATAAGCGTTGTCATTTCTTCAACTCGACTCCGGGGGTGTAGGCGATAAAGAACGGGTTGTCCCACCCGGCTTTTCCATAGGCCAGCGGCGTGTGGTCATCAAACCGCACCACCTGACCGCCCGCCCCGCGCAGCACGGCATCGCCGGCGGCGGTGTCCCATTCCATAGTGCGGCCCAGACGCGGGTAAAGATCGGCCTCGCCAGTGGCAACCAGACAGAACTTCAGGCTGGACCCAGCCGACTTCATGTCTTTGTAGGCGTATTTGCCGATATAATCGTCGGTCGCCGCATCGCGGTGCGATTTCGACGCCACCACCATCAGCGCGGCGTTGTCGGGGTTTGACACCTTGATCGCGTTCACCGCGCCAATCGCATCTTTTGCCAGCGCGCCGGTTTCTTCCACCGAAACCCCGTCGGCCAAGGTGTAAAACAACCGACCCTGCGCTGGGGCATACACCACCCCGCGCAACGGCACGCCGTTTTCAACATAGGCGATGTTCACCGTGAAATCGCCGCGACGCTGCACGAATTCCTTGGTGCCATCCAGCGGATCGACAATCAGAAACGTCGACGCCTGCAGCGCATGGCTGTCAGCCTGTTCTTCGGTAATCAGCGTGACATCGGGGAAAATCGCGCGCAGACCGGCCGAGATCAGCGCATCGGCGGCTTCGTCGGCTTCGGTCACCGGGCTGGCGTCGGACTTTGATTTCACTGCGAAATCGGGGCTGTTGTAGACTTCCATGATGCGGTCGCCCGCTTCCAGTGCCAGACGGCGAATAACAGGGATCAGGCGGGTGAAGTCCATAGTCTCTCCTCGCGGCGGCGCAGGCTGCCTGCCGCGTTGTTGATTAATATACGCGTCGCCTTTATCATAGCTTGGAAAGGGAACAGCAAGATTTCCTGATTAACGTGGGCAACGCCCCGTCCAAGAGGTTGCAGTAAATGTTTAGACCAGCGGTGAAGCGAACGCCGACGACCAGCGCGCTTGCGATTCTAGAGCTGATTTTTCACGCCGCGGTGCGTAACGTCAGAAAATCACACGGCAATGCGGTTGTTGGCCTGCTGATGGCGATGACGCAATCGGTGCTGATGGTTGCGATCATGGTGTTCATGTTTGACATTCTGGGCATGCGCAGCAGCGCCGTGCGCGGTGATTTCGTGCTGTATATCATGTCGGGCGTGTTCAACTTTTCAACACATTCAAAGGCGCTAAGCGCGGTTTCAAAGTCTGATGGGCCAACCTCGGCGATGATGAAGCATTCGCCAATGAATACCATCGTGGCGATTGGCGCGGCGGCTTTGGGGTCGCTTTACCTGCAAACGCTGTCGGCGCTGTGCATCTTGTTCTTTTACCACACCCTGTGGACGCCGATCACTATTCACGATCCTGTCGGGGTGGCGGGAATGTATCTGATGTCTTGGGCGTCGGGAATTGGGGTTGGCATGCTGTTCAAGGCGGCAACGCCGTGGCAGCCGGAACTGTTCGGGATTTTGACCTCGATCTACGCGCGGGCCAATATGATCTTTTCGGGCAAGATGTTTTTGGCCAACGCAACGCCGACCTATATTTTGTCGATGTATACGTGGAATCCGCTGTTCCACACCATCGACCAGACGCGCGGCTATATGTTTGAAAACTATCACCCGCATTACTCCAGCCTCAGCTATCCGATCATGATGACGTTCATTTTTATCGTGCTGGGTCTGATGGGCGAAAATTTCACCAAGCGGCACGCCTCGGCCAGTTGGAGCGCGGGGCGATGATTGCGCGGCTGCTGGCGATGTTGCTTATGCTGCCGTCGTTGGCCTTGGCAGAGCCGCGTCTGCCCGCGCTTTATGATGTGAGTGGCGTTGGCGCCGATGACGTTCTGAATATTCGTGCCACCGGCAGCGCCACCGCGCCGATCATCGGCAGCCTTGCACCCGATGCCAAAGATATCGAGGTGGTGGCGCTAAGCGATAGTGGCACTTGGGCGCGGGTCAACGTGGCCGAAGCGTCCGGCTATGTGGCGCTGCGGTTTTTGCAGCGGCAAAACCGCGCAGATTGGACCGCGCTGCAAAGCGGCTTGCGGTGCAGCGGCACCGAACCATTCTGGGGTCTGTCGATTGACCCGAAAGGCCACAGTGCGTCGCTGTC
>JAHEDL010000153.1 GCA_024641255.1 Pseudorhodobacter sp. | reverse complement strand
GTGTCCCCGGAATGCCGCAATCGGGTCTGGGGCGTTTATTTGCCTTGCCCCTTCGGGAAGGCACAACCATCGCTTGAAAGAGGATGCCCATGCGTAACTTTGATTTTGCCCCGCTTTACCGCGCCACCGTTGGCTTTGACCGTATTGCTGACCTCATGGACCGCGCGCTTACTGCGGATGTCGCGCAGCCGACCTACCCGCCTTACAACATTGAAAAAACCGCCGAAGATGCCTATCGCATTTCGATTGCCGTCGCCGGTTTTGCCGCAGACGAGTTGTCGGTCGAAGTGAAAGACGGCGCCGTGCATGTCAGCGCCCGCAAAGCCCCCGAGGCTAGCGAAAAGACCTATCTGCATCGCGGCATCGCCACCCGCGCCTTTGATCGCCGCTTTGCGCTGGCCGATCATGTCCGCGTCACCGGGGCAACCCATGAAAACGGCATGCTGCACATTGATCTGGTGCGCGAAACGCCCGAAGCATTGAAGCCCCGCCGCATTGAAATTGGCCGTCTGACCGATGCCGCGCGCAGCGTTACCGCAACGCAGGCTGACACTATCGACGCGTAAATCCCGTTCAAGGGGTTCAAGGCCCGGCGTTTGCCGGGCCTTTTGCATGACCGCTACTGCGCGGCCAAGGCTTTCGCCATCCGCATCAGATTAACCGCTTCGATCCGGTAGCCAAACGCATCACTGCCGCGCGACGCCAGCGCCAGATCAATTGCCTGATCCCAGCCCCAATCGCCCAAATATTTGCCCCCCGTCAGCAACTGACCAAAGCCCGCTATTGCCGCAGCAAAGCGGGTGTCATTGGTCACCGGCATCCCCGGCACAATCGGGGTTTCCTGCAAGCTGCTGTCCGCAGCCCCCGGCGCGACAGAGCGCAGCCGCAAATATCCCAACTCGGCCGAACCCTGCACCGCCGGGGCCGAGCCATAGCGCAGCGGGTCATTGCGCAACGCGGGGCTGCCCGGTGCTGTCACCTCGTATAGCGCGGTCACTTGCGTGCCTGCACCAATATCACCGGCATCGACCTTGTCATTGTTGAAATCCTCGCGCTGCAACGCGCGGGTTTCATAGCCGATCAACCGATACTCGGCGACCTGTGCCGGATTCCATTCGACCTGAATTTTCACATTATCTGCAATCGGATAAAGCGCGCCCGTCAGCTGATCGAACAGCACTTTGCGCGCCTCGTTCAGCGTGTCGATGTAAGACGCCGTGCCATTGCCGTTTTGCGCCAAGGCCTGCATCGTCGCATCGTCCAAATTACCACGACCAAAGCCCAGCACCGAAAGATAAACCCCGCTGTCACGCTTTTTGGCGATGAAATCCTTCAACGCTTGCGGGTCATCAATCCCGACATTGAAATCGCCATCTGTCGCCAACAAAACGCGGCTCACCTCACCCGACGCCGCCATGCTGCCCGCCACCTGATACGCAAGCTCTAGCCCCTGCGCCCCTGCGGTAGACCCGCCCGCCGCAAGCTGATCCAGCGCGGCCAAAATCTTGGCGTGCTCTGCCGCAGAAGTAGGCGGCAACACTTCCCCCGCCGCACCGGCATAGGCCACAAGCGCCACCTGATCTTCGGGTCGCAACTGCGCCAAAAGCAACGCCAGCGATTGCTTCAACAGCGGCAGTTTGTTGGCATCTTCCATCGACCCTGACGTATCGACCAGAAACACCAGATTAAGCGGCGGGCGGGTTGCAACATCGGGCAGCGCGCCTTGAATTGCAATGTTGACCAACCGCGTGTTCGGGTTCCACGGCGTTGGCATCACCGTGATCGTTGGCCGAAACGCCTGCCCCTGCGGCGGCGCCGGATAGGCGTAGGGAAAATAATTCACCATCTCTTCAATCCGCACCGCCGCCGGATCGGGCAGACTGCCCGCGTTCAGCGACGACCGCACCACCGCATAAGACGCGGTATCAACGTCAATCGAGAACGTCGAAACCGGTGCTTCTGCGGTGACCTTGACCGGATTTGCGTCGGCATTGGCAAAAGCTTCGGTGTTTGGCACCGGCTGCACCATCGGCTCTGGCATGGGCGCAGGCATGTCGGCCACAATTCCGGCCGGGGCCTCTTCGCCAAGCGTCGCGCGCGCCGCCGGGGCGGCCTTGAGGGCAGGTGCCGTGTCTTGCAAAGTAACCGCCTTATCCGCGGCCGGTGCCAAGGGTTTTGCCGCCTCTGGCGTTGCAATCAGGGCTTCCGGCGCTTCGGAAACCACCGGCTTTTGCGCCTGTGGCAGCGGCCCATGCCCAACCAAGGGCAAAATCACCACAAAGCCCACCAACAGCGCCGCAACAGAGGTGGTCGCCGCCAACACCGGTTTTGTTTTAACTGCCATCAACATCGCTTTCGTCCTTTGCAGAAATCCCACCCGCGCCGGGTGGTCTTCCTTAGGACGCAGCGCATCGGTTGAAGCTTGGAGCCGATCAAAATTATCCATCGCCAAACGCAACGCTGCCGCCTTCGCGGCGGGGTCCGGCACCGGGGCGGTACGCAGTGCGGCTTTCAAGGCGTCAAGTTCATCGCTCATCTTGCATCCTCCGCCGCCATCGCCCGCAGACGCTTCTTCACCTCAGACATCCGCCACGCGATGGTGCCTTCGGACAGCCCCAGCACCACGGCCGCCTCGGCTTGGGTCATCTCTTCGCCCAAAACCAGCGCCACGGTATCGCGCAATTCGATGGGCAGCCGTGACATCGCCTGCGCCAGCCAATCCTGCGCCTCGACTTGCGCGGCGATTTCGTCTTGCCGCGCGATTTCCCAATCGCCCCAACCGATGCCTGCCTTGGCACGCACCGCCTGCCGCCGCCGCAAATCATGCGCCGCATTCACCACCACACGGTAAAGCCATGTGGTAAACCGTGCCTCGCCACGCCAATGCCGCAGCTTTACCGGCAACCCGGCGCAAATATCCTGCGCCAGATCCTGCGCCTCGGCGCGCTGACCGGTCAGCCGATAGGCCAGCCCATAAATGCGGTCGTAATGCCGTTCCACCAACAGCGCAAACGCACTGCGGTCGCCGCCTGCAGCAGCCGTAGCCAAGGTTTCGTCGGGCGTATCCATCAGCATCACAATAGGTTTGACGCAAGCCATCGCACAATCCTTGGCGTCAAAGGCATAAAAATACGGGCCGCGCATATACGTACGGCCCGCCCTGTTGCGGTGCCAAAAGCGGCACCCCGGATCAGTAGATCAAACTGTCATAAACCCCAAAGGCACTTGCGGTTGACCGCAGGGATTCCCCTTCGTCCTGCGCATAGGCCACCACGGCCGAATAAGTGCCGGGGCCAAACGACCCATCAATGCCGCCCCTATAGTAGCCATAAGACGAAAGGCGGCGCTGAATCAGCCGACGCTCGGACGAAGAATAGCTGTTAAACGCCTGCGCCGCGGCGGTGCCATAGATCGAAACGCCGCGATGGTGACGCTCATAGCGCGGCTCAACATATACCGGCTCTGGCTGCACATAGACCTGACGCGGTTGCACATAGACCGGCTGGCGCGGATCCTTGATCTCGCGGATCGCCCCTTGCACCAACAGCGTGCCAACGACACCCTTCAGCACATCCTGTTCGCGCTGGCCCCAAGCCAAGGCAGGGGCGGCGGGCAAAGCCACGCCAAGCGCGATAAGCGCGGCGACGGCGTTGCGTTTGAAAGCGTTCGGTTTTGCGACAATTGCGGGCAGCATGTCATGTCCTTTCCAGTGGGGGCCACAGGTTCGGCTGAACCCTTGGCAACTGGGGTGACCATGCAGCGCCCCGCACCGCTAAGCAAAATCGCGCCGCTGTTATGGGATAACCACGCTGCAAAATCAGAAGTTTATGCCAAATGCGGCCCTAAACCACGGCAGCGCCGGAAAACCACCTGCAAAAGAAAACGGCGAGGCATTGCCCCGCCGCGTTCCAAATCACTGTCCGCGCCGATCAGATCGACAGGCAGACGTATTTCATTTCCATATAGTCATCGATGCCGTGCTTGCTGCCTTCGCGGCCCAAGCCAGACTGCTTCACGCCACCAAACGGTGCCATTTCGTTCGAAATCAAGCCGGTGTTCACGCCCACCATGCCATATTCCAACTGCTCTTGAACACGGGTGATCCGGCCAATGTCACGCGCATAGAAGTAGCTTGCCAGACCAAAGATCGTGTCGTTGGCACGCCGGATGACTTCTTCTTCGGTGTCAAACTTGAACAGCGGCGCCAGCGGGCCAAAGGTTTCTTCGTTCGCCACTTTCATATCCGGCGTCACGCCAGTGACCACGGTCGGCTGAAAGAAAGTGCCGCCCAAAGCATGCCGCGCACCACCCGTCACAACCTTGCCGCCGCCGGCCAAAACGTCGGCGATATGCTCTTCGACCTTTTCAACCGCATCGGTGTTGATCAGCGGGCCCGTGGTGGTGCCAGCCTTCAGGCCATCGCCGATTGACAGTTTTGCCACCGCCGCCGCCAGCTTTTCGGCAAAGGCATCATAAACACCAGCCTGCACGTAAATGCGGTTGGCGCACACGCAGGTCTGACCATTGTTGCGGAATTTCGAAATCATCGCGCCTTCAACGGCCGCATCCAGATCGGCGTCGTCAAACACGATGAACGGCGCGTTGCCGCCCAGTTCCATCGAACATTTCAGCACCTGATCCGCCGCCTGACGCAGCAAGATCCGGCCAACTTCGGTTGACCCGGTGAAGGTCAGCTTGCGGATCATCGGGTTTTCGCAGAATTCCTTGCCGATTTCCGACGCGCGCTTCGACGTGATCACCGAAAACACACCCGCCGGAACGCCAGCCCGCTCAGCCAGAACCGCCAACGCAATCGCCGACAGCGGGGTTTCCGCCGCAGGGCGCGCCACAAATCCGCAGCCTGCCGCCAGCGCCGGGGCCACCTTGCGCGCGATCATCGCGTTGGGGAAGTTCCACGGCGTGATCGACGCGCAAACCCCGATCGGCTGCTTGATCACCTGAATGCGCTTGTCGCGCATATGGCCCGGAATAATGTCGCCATAGGTGCGCTTGGCCTCTTCGCCAAACCATTCGATATAGGCCGAACCATAGGCAATCTCGCCCTTGGCTTCCGCCAGCGGCTTGCCCATTTCTGCGGTCAGAATGGTTGCCAGATCTTCTTGCGCCGCCATGCACAGATCAAACCACTTGCGCAGGACCTGCGCCCGCTCTTTGCCGGTGCGTGCCGCCCAGTCCCGCCGCGCCACATCGGCCGCCGCAATCGCGCGCGCCGCATCTGCGCGCGTCAGGTCAGGCACATGCGCGATGATATCGCCCCGCGCCGGGTTGCTCACTGCAAAGGTGGCGCCATCGGCGGCATCAATCCATTCCCCCGCCACATAGGCCTTGTTCGGCAACAGGCTGGGGTCTTTCAGCAAAGAACGAAGATCGGTAACGGCGTCGAGCATGTGGGCCTCCATTTCTCGGTTGCTCCTGCAATGCCCGCTGTGGACTCAAAAGTCCAGTTCCGGCACTGTGGCTGGACCTAATCTATGATCAAAACTGGAGAGATGCCGATGGATATGGACCGCGAATACCGCAACGGTGCCTTTATTCCGGGGTCAGACGCGCTGCCCGCACTTTGGGCTGCGCAAGCGGCGGCATTTCGCAACAGCCTTGGCGCCCGGGCGCAGCTTGCCCTGCCCTATGGCCCGGCACCGCGCAACCGTTTCGATCTGTTCTTGCCCGAAGCCACACCGCTTGGTCTGATGGTCTTCGTGCATGGCGGCTATTGGCTGGAAACCGACCGCGATCTGTGGTCGCACCTTGCCGCAGGCGCGGTGGCGCGCGGCTGGGCCTGTGCGATGCCGTCCTATACCCTCGCGCCGCAAGCCCGCATCACGCAAATCACCACCGAAGTTGATGCCGCAATCGTCGCCGCCGCCGCCTTGGTCGCGGGGCCGCTGGTCGTCACCGGCCATTCCGCTGGCGGTCATCTTGCCGCCCGCATGGGCTGCACCGACCGCAGCAAGGCGCTTACCACCCGCATCACCCGCGTGGTGCCAATTTCCCCGCTGGCAGAGCTTGAACCGCTTCGCCAAACCGAAATGAACTCAGACCTGCAGCTTGATGATGCGGAAATTGCGGCCGAAAGCCCGGCCCGCCTGCCGCTTGGCACACAGGCGCATGTCTGGGTTGGCGGCATCGAACGCCCCGCCTTCCTGTGGCAAGCCCGCACCTTGGCCGAAAACTGGGCCTGCGACTGGACGGTTGACCCCAACCGTCACCATTTTGATGTCATCGACGCCCTGACCGATGCAACATCGCCGCTGCTGAACACCTGCCTCGGCGGGCTATAGGCGGCAAACCTGCCCGAACCAATCGGCCATCCTCTTGGTAAAAATATCCTCGGGGGGAATAAGTATCTGCTCGCAGATACTTATGTGGGGGGCAGACAGCCCCCCGCCGCGCTACGAATTCGCGTGCATCCGCTCAATATAGGCGCGCATCTCCTCAGCCTCGTGGCGGGCATCGCGCAAGCCTTCCATCGCGGCGCGCAATTCGGCCTCGGTCTGCGCAATCTGGTTCATCAGCGCGCTTTCCCGGCTTTCCAGATACACAATCGCTTGGTCCCGCACCTCTTCCGCCTCATGCAAAGATTGCGCCAAACGGTCCATTTCCGCCATGTCCCCGCCCGCAACCCGGGTAAAGCGGTGCAAAAGCCAATAGGTGAACCAGCCTGCGGCAAAGGCCAAAAGCAGGATGATCGCGGTAGCAACGATGAATTCGGTGCGGTTCATATGCCTGTTCTGCCTTTTCTCAGTCGTTCTTTTCCGGCCGACGCTTCGGTTTCCGGGTTTTCTCTTTCGGCGCCAACGACGGGCTGGTGTCGTTCGAAAAATCCACCCCCGCGCCTGCATCCGACGCGCCCGCCACTTCGGCCGCCTTAGCCTCGTCGGCCGACACCGGCCTGTCGGCGCCGATCAAGGTAAACTCGATCCGGCGATTGGATTCCCGGCCCGCATCGGTTTCATTTTCGCCCAGCGGCACAGCCTCGCCATAGCCTTTTGCCAGCAGGCCAGACACGTCAACCTGCCGCCCCTGCAACGCCAGAATCACCGATTCCGCGCGGGCTTGCGACAGCGCGCGGTTGCCTTCTTCAGAGCCCTGACTGTCGGTATGGCCCGCCACTTCCATCTTCACGCCGGGGCAATCTTTCAGCACATCCGCAAGCGCGGTCATCACCGCCCCCGCTTTGCTGTCAATCTCGGCCGAACCGGGGGTGAAGGTAATCTTCTGCCGCGCCAGCACATCATTCACATCGCGCGCGCATTCTTGCGGCGTCGGCACACCCGCCAGCGGGTCCAGCTCTTTGTCATAGCGCACGTCAACCTTGAAGGTCTGACCCTGCCCCAGCTTTTCCGACAGTATCTGCGAAATGCGCACCTTGGCCGACTGCGATCCGGTCACGCCCTTGATCTGCACGGTGTCGGCGCGCACCACCAAAGACCCGTTGTCCAACTCTGCCAACGCCTGCAGACCCGCAAGCACCCGAACCGGCCAGCCATCGGGCAGTTCAGGGTCCATCCGCGTCGCAAGATAAATATTGCCAGACCCAAATTCGGCCCGTGCGAAACTATCGACAGCTTTGCGCAACATCTCGTCGGTCAAACGGCCGCGCAATTCTACCCTATGCGTCTTGGCCGCCAGAGTTGCAGTAAATTCTGCCGGGCCAGCCACGCCGCCTTCGGGTTTCTTTTCAAGCTCGGCTTTCACCGAAAACACATCCGGCAGCGCCGCTTCCAGATCGCCAACCACCCGGTCGAAATCCGATTGCGATACATCCGCCCCGGCCAGCAGCGTCACGTCGGCGTCGCTGAAGGTCAGCGTCGCGCTTTGCAATTGCGCCACCGCATCAATCCCCGCCGTCACCGCATCGGCCCAACGCGGGGTCGGCACACCCAAACCAACCGTGCAGGCGGTCCGGCCAATCGCCCCGGCAACCCCAGCGGCCATCAAAATCTTGGTCCGCGCCGCTTCAGTATCGGCAGAGCAGGCATCAAACCGCGCGCCGTCGGCGTCTTTTACGAACCGCAACGTGAACGGCGTCAGCACCGGGCGCGGAGCTGAAATATCAATTTTTACCTGCAGACCTTCGGGCTTGGCCGCATCAAGCTGCGTCTCCAGCGTGCGCTTTTCCGTATCAGACCCGGCAATCGCCGTAATCGCCACCTGATCCGCCGCAACCGAAATTTTCGAACGCGGCAGCAGTTTCAACGCTTCCATGCCAAAGGCCAACGCCGCATCCCAGCCTTTCGGGGCCGGATAGTCCGCAGTCTCGATCATATCAGACAGCGGAATTGCGGGGCTAAGCGCCTGCGCCGCGTCGGTCACGCCTTTTGCGGTATCGCCTTCGGGCAACAGACCAATCAGCTGAATACCATCATCATTGCGCAACATTTCCACCGAAAAGCGCGGGGCTTCGACGGCCTTCACAGGCGTCACATCCATCCGGTCCCTAATCCGCGCCGAATCAATCAGCCCGCCCACCAGATTGACCACCCGATAGCGCGCGGCCTCGTTCGGGGCGGTGCCCAGCAGATGTATCTGAAGCCCGTCCGCCTCGACTTGCGCAAAGGTGATGCCTTCGGTCAGCAATCTGGTTTTCACCGCCCGCGCCGAAATCCCTTCAACCAGCACCGCCGCCCCCCAGGCAATCAGCACCGCAACGCCCGCCGCCGCAACAAATGCGCCAGAGGCCAGCAAGCCAGAGCTAAGCTGCGGCATACGAAAGGACGGCAAAGTGACCACGGGCTTCCTAAACTTTGTCATAGGGTTTGGTCGCTGCAACGGCAGGACCATCGCTTGCATAAAGGCCGATCAGCAAGGGATCAATCAAAGGA
>JAHEDL010000148.1 GCA_024641255.1 Pseudorhodobacter sp. | reverse complement strand
ACGCGATGATCGTCGGTCAGAGTGTCGTTGCCGGTGGTGCCGTGAACGTCGGTGTCGTCAACGGGCGGATCAGGGTCGGTGTGGCGGTTGTCGTCAAAGATACCGTCGACGGCGAACAGGCCACCGACAACCATGATGGATGCTAGAATCAACATCTCCACCGCGACACCCATACCCTACACACGATTAAAACTGTTGCACTGATGTCCAGAGTTGAGTCAACGCGGTACGGTGCCATTTTAAATGATGAAGCGGCGGCAAATTGACCCAACTGGCCCCAATTGCGGTGCGGTGGCGGAAATTGCGATAAAACTGTAATCAATCAGGGTTTTTCTGGCCGGAATTTCGGTGCCGGGGCGTTGTGGTGGCCGACTTGCGATTTGTCGCAGTGGTTGGGGTTAAAATTGGGTGTCTTCCCCGGTTGCGACATTGGGAATCGTCTGCTACAGACGCCCAAAATCGAAAGACGCATGCCCCAAGTATGCGCCGCAAATGGGTTGAACCCCGGATGCGGTTGACGGGAGGGGCCTAGACAGCGGAAGGGATGACGTGTCCGAACCAGCTTCGATCTCCTTGGGCATTGCCGGGCGTTACGCGCAGGCATTGTTCGAGATTGCCAAAGAAGAAAATGGTCTGAAGGCTTTGGAAGCCGATGCAGACGCGCTGGGGGCAGCACTGGCTGCCAGCCCCGAGCTGAGCGACATGATCGCATCGCCCGTTGTGGCGCGTGACGACCAAGCGCGCGCCATGGCTGCTGTTGCTGCAAAGATGGGGCTGTCGGTGACGACGGCGAACACCATTGCGCTGATGGCATCCAAGCGCCGCCTGTTCGTGCTGCCGCAACTGGTTGCCGACCTGAAAGCGCGCATCGCCACCGAAAAGGGCGAAGTGACCGCAGAGGTGACTTCGGCTTCGGCCCTGTCGGCTGATCAGGCCGCCAAGCTTGCTGCTTCGCTGAAGGCGAAGGTTGGCAAGGATGTCAAATTGAACACCACCGTTGATGAAAGCCTCATCGGCGGACTTATCGTCAAGCTCGGCTCGACCATGATCGATACCTCGGTCAAGGCGAAGCTCGCGGCTCTCCAGAATGCAATGAAAGAGGTTGGGTGATGGGAATTCAGGCTGCTGAGATCTCTGCGATCCTTAAGGACCAGATCAAGAATTTCGGTAAAGACGCAGAAGTGGCTGAAGTTGGCCGCGTTCTGAGCGTTGGCGACGGCATTGCCCGCGTCCACGGGCTGGACAATGTTCAGGCCGGTGAGATGGTGGAATTCCCCGGCGGCATCCGCGGGATGGCACTGAACCTTGAAGTCGACAACGTCGGTATCGTTATCTTCGGTTCGGACCAGGACATCAAAGAAGGCGACACCGTCAAGCGCACCAAGTCCATCGTGGACGTGCCGGCTGGTAACGCATTGCTGGGCCGTGTTGTTGACGGTCTGGGCAACCCGATCGACGGCAAAGGCCCGATCGCTGCCACCGAGCGTCGCATCGCCGACCAGAAAGCTCCGGGCATCATTCCGCGGAAATCGGTTCACGAACCGATGGCAACCGGCCTGAAAGCCGTTGACGCTATGATCCCGGTTGGCCGTGGCCAGCGCGAACTGATCATCGGTGACCGTCAGACCGGCAAAACCGCCGTGGCTCTGGACACCATTCTGAACCAGAAAGTCTATAACGAGGCTGCTGGCGACGACGAATCCAAAAAGCTGTACTGCATCTACGTTGCTATCGGTCAGAAGCGTTCGACCGTGGCACAGTTGGTGAAGAAGTTGGAAGAAACCGGCGCGATCGACTACACGATCGTTGTGGCTGCAACCGCTTCGGACCCGGCACCGATGCAGTTCCTGGCACCCTACGCGGCAACCGCTATGGCGGAATTCTTCCGCGACAACGGCCGCCACGCGCTGATCATCTATGATGACTTGTCCAAGCAAGCTGTTGCTTACCGTCAGATGTCGCTGTTGCTGCGCCGTCCGCCGGGACGTGAAGCCTACCCGGGCGACGTTTTCTACCTGCACTCCCGTCTGCTGGAGCGTTCGTCGAAGCTGAACGAAGATTTCGGCGCAGGCTCGTTGACCGCACTGCCGATCATCGAAACCCAAGGCGGCGACGTTTCGGCCTTCATCCCGACCAACGTGATCTCGATCACCGACGGCCAGATCTTCCTGGAAACCGAACTGTTCTACCAAGGCATCCGCCCTGCAGTGAACACCGGTCTGTCGGTTTCGCGCGTGGGCTCTTCGGCACAAACCAACGCCATGAAGTCGGTGGCTGGTAAGGTGAAGCTGGAACTGGCGCAGTACCGCGAAATGGCGGCCTTCGCACAGTTCGGTTCTGACCTTGACGCTTCGACCCAGCAGCTGCTGAACCGTGGCGCACGTTTGACAGAGCTGATGAAGCAAGCCCAGTATTCGCCGATGACCAACGCCGAGATCGTTTGCGTGATCTACGCTGGCACCTCGGGCTATCTGGACAAAGTCGCAGTGAAGGACGTGGGCCGCTATGAAGCTGGTCTGCTGAAGCACCTGCGCACCACCGGCAAGGCACTGCTGGCCGACATCACCACGAAAGACCGCAAAGTTGCGGGCGATCTGGAAAAAGCCATCCGTGCAGAGCTTGACGCTTTCGCGAAAGACTTCGCCTGAGGGCGGGGCAGGGGGAGATAATCTATGCCCAGCCTTAAGGACTTAAAAAACCGGATCGCGAGTGTGAAGAACACTCGCAAGATCACAAAAGCCATGCAAATGGTTGCCGCGGCGAAACTTCGCCGCGCGCAAGAGGCCGCCGTGGCCGCACGCCCCTATGCTGAACGGATGAATTCCGTGATGGCAGGGCTGGCGGCTGGGGTTGGTCAATCGGCAAGCGCACCCCGGCTGTTGTCGGGAACGGGCAGCGACAAGGTTCAGCTTCTGGTCGTCATGACCTCGGAGCGCGGGCTTTGCGGTGGCTTCAACTCGACCATCGTTCGGATGGCACGGGCGAAGATCAACGAGCTGCTGGGCGCCGGTAAAACCGTCAAAATTCTGACGGTTGGCAAAAAAGGCCGCGAACAGCTGCGCCGTGAATTCGGCCAGTATTTCGTGGGTCACGTCGATCTGACCGAAGTGAAGCGGGTTGGCTATGCCAACGCGCAGGGCATCGCCCGTGACGTTCTGGCCCGCTTTGAAGCTGGCGAGTGCGACGTGGTCACGTTGTTCTACAACCGCTTCCAATCGGTGATCAGCCAGATCCCGACCGAGCTGCAGATCATCCCGGCGAAGTTTGAAGGTGGCGCTGTGTCGTCGCTTTACGACTATGAACCGGGTGAAGAGGCCATTCTGGCCGATCTGCTGCCGCGCGGTGTGGCGACGCAAGTCTTTACGGCTTTGCTGGAAAACGGTGCTTCCGAACAGGGCGCCCGGATGAGTGCGATGGACAACGCTACCCGCAACGCGGGTGACATGATCAACAAGCTCACCACCCAGTACAACCGTTCGCGTCAGGCGGCGATCACCACCGAGCTTATCGAAATCATTGCGGGCGCTGAAGCGCTTTAAGGAATCGGAGAAACACAATGGCAAAAGCACCGAAAGCAGCTGCCGCGGCAGGCAAGATCACTCAGGTGATCGGCGCCGTGGTTGACGTGCAGTTCGAAGGCGCGCTTCCCGCGATTTTGAACGCCGTCACGACTGACAACAATGGCAAGACCCTGGTTCTGGAAGTTGCCCAGCACCTTGGCGAAAACACCGTACGCTGCATCGCTATGGACGCGACCGAAGGTCTGGTTCGTGGCGCAGGCGTCACCGACACCGGCGCACCGATTTCGGTTCCGGTTGGCGACGCAACGCTGGGCCGCATCCTGAACGTCATCGGCGAGCCGGTTGACGAACGTGGTCCGGTCTTGGCGACCGAGTTCCGCTCGATCCACCAGAAAGCTCCGGCTTTCTCGGAACAAGCCACCGAATCCAAGGTTCTGGTGACCGGCATCAAGGTTATCGACCTGCTGGCCCCCTACGCCAAGGGCGGTAAGATTGGCCTGTTCGGCGGCGCCGGCGTGGGCAAGACCGTTCTGATCATGGAACTGATCAACAACATCGCAAAAGTGCACTCGGGTTACTCGGTGTTCGCGGGCGTTGGTGAACGGACCCGTGAAGGCAACGACCTGTATCACGAAATGATCGAATCCGGGGTTATCAACCTGGAAGACATGACGCAGTCGAAAGTGGCCCTTGTTTACGGTCAGATGAACGAACCGCCGGGGGCACGTCTGCGCGTGGCTTTGTCGGGTCTGACGCTGGCAGAACAGTTCCGTGACCAGTCGGGCACCGACGTTCTGTTCTTCGTCGACAACATCTTCCGCTTTACCCAAGCTGGTTCGGAAGTGTCGGCACTGTTGGGTCGTATCCCGTCGGCAGTGGGCTATCAGCCGACGCTGGCAACCGACATGGGTGCTTTGCAAGAACGCATCACCTCGACCAAAGCTGGCTCGATCACCTCGGTTCAGGCCATCTACGTTCCGGCAGACGACCTTACCGACCCTGCACCGGCAACCTCGTTCGCCCACTTGGACGCAACCACGGTTCTGTCGCGCGCAATTTCGGAACTGGGCATTTACCCGGCCGTTGACCCGCTGGACTCGACCTCGCGTCTTTTGGACCCGGCTGTGATCGGCGAAGAGCACTACGCCGTGGCACGTTCGGTTCAGGGCGTGCTGCAGCGCTACAAGTCGTTGCAGGACATCATCGCCATCCTTGGCATGGACGAATTGTCGGAAGAAGACAAACTGACGGTGGCACGCGCTCGTAAGATCCAGCGCTTCCTGTCGCAGCCCTTCGACGTGGCAAAAGTGTTCACCGGCTCGGACGGTGTGCAGGTTCCGCTGGATGTCACCATCGCTTCGTTCAAAGCCGTTGTGGCTGGTGAATACGATCACCTGCCGGAAGCAGCCTTCTACATGGTTGGCGGCATCGAAGACGTGAAGGCCAAGGCACAGCGGCTCGCTGCGGCTGCGGCCTAAGGGGGCATCATGGCAGGAACGCTGCAATTTGATCTGGTTAGCCCGGAGCGGCGTTTGGCCTCTCTGGCAGCTTCCGAGGTGCAGATCCCGGGCGCTGATGGCGACCTGACGGCGATGGAGGGGCATGCCCCCACCATCACCACCCTGCGCCCCGGCGTGTTGAAAGTGGCGTCTTCCGAAGGGGTGAAATCCTTCGTGGTGACGGGCGGTTTCGCGGAAATCACCGCAACCGGCGTTTCGGTTCTGGCCGAACGCGCGGTTCCGGTGGAAGAGCTGACCGCAGCCTTGGTTGACCAACTGGTCGCCGATGCCACCGAAGCCACCACTGTTGGCGCAGACAAGGACTCTGCCGACAAGATCGTCGCCGATCTGGCCGCCATGCGCACCGCCGCTGGCTTCTAAGACAAGCGCTCGTTTTGGATCAGGCCCCGCTTTGGCGGGGCCTTTTCATTTATCGTCCTTTTCTTGCCCGAATTCACTGCTAGGCTGCGGCGATAGGTAGTGAAGTCATGAAACGCATTTCGTCAAATTCGGTCGGTATCCAGCAAGGATCGCGCGTGCTGTTTTCGGATTTTGCCGACGGCGGTGTGATGTGGACTGGCCAAGGCGACCGCGAAAGTCGCCATATCGTCAGCTTCAAGGAAGCCTTCACCCAAGCGCCGTCGGTGATGGTGTCGATTGGCATGTGGGACATTGACCACAAGCACACGTCGCGCGCTGACATCGCAGCAGAAAATATCACCGAGGCGGGCTTTCATATCGTGTTTCGCACCTGGGGCGATACGCGGGTGGCGCGGGTGCGCGCCGATTGGATCGCCATCGGCGCCGCGCGCGGCGAGGATGACTGGCAGTTATATTAGCGCAGCAATAGGCTGCCGGTGCTGAGCGCTGCCAGAACAGCAGCCTCCGGCGGGGATATTTGCGCCAATGTGAAGCAATTGCTCTTTTGAAAATACTCCCGCCGGAGGCGCCTTCGGCGGACCACGCGGCGGGAGGTTTGATTTTGGGCGGGTTTAGCCGCGCTGATACATGCCTTCGTAGATCGGAACCAAGGTATCGGTTTCGAACAGCGACGACACGCTGGTGCCGTTCCAGATGTTCAGGATGGCTTGTGCGAACATCGGGGCGGTGGGGACGATGCGGATGTTCGGGCAGTTCTTTACGGCGTCGGTCGGTTCGATGGAGTCGGTGATCACCAGCGATTTCATCACCGAGTTGGTCACACGCTCTACCGCCGGGCCCGACAGCACGCCGTGGGTGATATAGCTGTGGACTTCGGTCGCGCCGTTTTCCATCAGCACTTCGGCGGCTTTGCACAGGGTGCCGGCGGTGTCGCAGATGTCATCGACGATGATGCATTTCTTGCCTTCGACATTGCCGATCACCGTCATACCGGCAATCTCGCCCGCCTTTTCGCGGCGTTTGTCGACGATCGACAGCGGGGCGTTGATGCGCTTGGCCAATTCGCGGGCGCGGGCAACGCCGCCAACGTCGGGCGAGACGATCATCAGATCATCCATCTGGCCTTTGAAGTTATGTTCGATATCCAGCGCGAACACTGGCGAGGCATAAAGGTTGTCCACCGGGATGTCGAAGAAGCCCTGAATTTGCGCGGCGTGCAGATCCAGCGTCAGCACGCGGTCGACGCCCGATTGCGCGATCAGGTTGGCCACCAGTTTGGCCGAGATCGGCGTGCGCGCCTTGGCGCGGCGGTCTTGGCGGGCGTAGCCGAAATACGGGATCACGGCGGTGATGCGATCTGCCGACGACCGGCGCAGCGCATCGCACATGATCAGCAGTTCCATCAGGTTGTCGTTTGCCGGGTTCGACGTGGGCTGGATGATATACATATCCTCGCCCCGGACGTTTTCGTAAACCTCGACGAAAATCTCTTGGTCGTTGAAGCGTTCGACGCGGGCGTCGACCAGATTTACCGACATGCCGCGATGCATGGACATGCGGCGGGCGATGGATTTCGCAAGCGAAAGGTTTGCGTTGCCGGAAATCAGTTTCGGCTCGGTCATGGCGGGCATAGGGTCTCTCCGGGGGCCAGATTCGGAATGTTGACACCGCTTATCACCCGGCTAGGGTCTTGCAAACCGTCAAGCCGGAAAGGCGCCCGAAATGCCGCAGATCGACTACTTCTTTGCGCCGATGTCACCGTTTTGCTATCTGGCGGGGGATCGATTGGAGCAGATTGCGGCCAAACATGGCGCGAGCCTGCGATATATCCCGATTGATGCGCCGGCATTGTTCCCGCGCACCGGGGGGCAAGTGTTGGCCGAGCGTCATCAAAGCCGCAAGGAGTATCGGTTGCAAGAGTTGCGGCGGCAGGCGGCGAAGCGTGGGGTCAAGCTTGATTTGCAGCCGATGTTCTTTCCGGTGAACCCCGCCCCTTCGGCCTATGCGATTATTGCGGCAGCGAAGGTGGGTGGCGGCGATTTGGCGGGGTTGGTGCAGGCGTTTCCGCGCGCGGTCTGGGCCGAGGGCCGCAATATTGCCGAGGATGAGGTGGTGCGGGCCTTGCTTGCGGCGCATGGGTTTGATCCGGCGATTGCCGACAAGCATATGCTGATGGCGGCAGAAACCTATATGGCGAACCTTGAAGAAGCGGTGGCGCGTGGTGTATTCGGCGTGCCGTTCTACATCGTGGGCGACGAGCGGTTCTGGGGGCAGGATCGGTTGGAAGACCTTGATCTGCACCTGTCCGGGAAGTTGTGAATGGCTGAAGACCTAGCGCGTTTTGAATTGCCGCCGTCGCGGGTCTGGGCGCGGGGCGGCGCGCGGCCGGTGTTGGCGCTGCATTGTTCTTTGGCGCATGCGGGGGCTTGGGCCGGGTTGGCCGAGGCGTTGCAGGGCGTGACGGTGACGGCGATTGACCAGATCGGCCATGGTCGCGCGGCGGATTGGGATGAAAGCAGCGATTTGCACGCGCAGGCCACGGCGGCTGCGGTGACGATGGCGCAAAGCATTGGCGACGGCGGGCCGGTAGACCTGTTTGGCCACAGCTTTGGCGGCACTGTGGCATTGCGCGTGGCGTTAGAGCGCCCCGATCTGGTGCGCAGCCTGACTTTGGTCGAACCGGTGATTTTTGCTGCCGCCAAGCCGGATGCGCGTTTTGCAGCCTTTGCGGCGGGGCATGGCGCGTTTGCCGATCTGGTGTGGGCGGGGAAGCGGCGGCAGGCGGCGGAGTTGTTTCACAGCCAATGGGGCACCGGGGATAGTTTGGCCGACCTGCCAGAGCGGCTGCAAAGCTATATGGTGGACCGGATTCATCTGATTGTGGCGCAGAACCCCTATCTGGTCGATGATGCGGCGGGGTTGCTGCGGGCGGGTGGGCTGGAAAGCGTGGCGGTGCCGGTGCTGTTGATTGATGGGGCCGAGAGCCCGCCGGTGATTGCGGCGGTGCATGACGCGCTGGCGGCGCGGTTGCCACAGGCGTCGCGGCTATCGGTAGCGGGTGCGGCGCATATGGTGTCGATCACCCATGCTGCTGCTGTTGCGGTGGCGGTGCAGCCGCATCTGGACGCCTGCTAGCGCCTTAGGGCTGCAAGGCGGCCAGAAGATCGTCGACATCGCTTTCGCTGGTGGACCATGACGCCACCAGCCGCGCGGCTTCGCGGCCTTCGGGGGCAGGCATGCGGTAATAGGCGGCACCTTGGGCTTCGGCGCGGTCATGCGTGCCGATCTGCCATTCTGGAAACAGCATATTCGCCTGCGCCGGGTGTTGCAGGGTCGCACCGGGCAGGGCGGTGATGCCTGCGGCCAGTCGCGCGCCCATCTGGTTGGCGTGTGAGGCGAGGCGCAGCCACAGATCGTCGGTCAGATAGGCGTCCATCTGCGCCGACAGGAAGCGGT
>JAHEDL010000134.1 GCA_024641255.1 Pseudorhodobacter sp. | reverse complement strand
ATCAACCGATACGTCCAGATCCTTCTGGCCAACACCGGTCAGGCTGGCAACCGGTGCGGCAAGCGCCTTCACCTTTTCCAGCGCCACCGCCATGCCATCGGCATTGCCCACCGAAACCCGCAGCACGCCCGGCACCGACGGCATCCGCCGCACCGCCCCGACCTGATCGCGCACGTCACGCAAGGTGTCGCGCACTTCGGGCCACAGGCTGTCGATCCGCTGCGCGTAGACATCGGCGACCTGCACTTCGGCCAACAGATGCGCACCGCCCCGCAGGTCAAGCCCAAGGTTGACCAAAGCCGAAGGCAGGAACGACGGCCATTTTGCCAGATCTGCGGTCTGCTCTTCGGTGGCCACGCCACCTGCTTTTGCAATCGCCGCTGCCGCATCATTATGCGCTTCAACGGTGGTGTAGAATAGGTTCGGAAGCGACGCCAATATCCCCCAAGCGCATAGCGCAAGGATGAAAAGGCGCTTCCACAGCGGCGAATACAGCATGATATTCCGTCTTATGCAGCGGTTGCGGGTTCGGTCTTGTTCAGCACTTGCGAGATGGTGGTTTTCAGCACTTTCACCTTCACGCCGTCTGCAATTTCGACTTCGACGATGCCGTCGTCATTCACCTTTGTGACTTTGCCGATGATGCCGCCTTGGGTCAGCACCTGATCGCCACGGCGCAGCGCCTCGACCATCGATTTCAGATCTTTCATCTTCTTTTGCTGCGGACGGATCAGCAGAAAATACATGATGGCGAAAATCAGAACCAGCGGCAGGAAGGAAGCAAAGGCAGAACCTGCTCCGGCGGTGCCAGCAGCTTGGGCGTAGGCGGGGGTTACGAACATGGTCGTCCTCTCTGTCAGCGCGGGGATCACCCCCTGTTTATCGGCGGGCACCCTATAGGCGTGCGCAAAGATAGGCAAGGCAGCGCCACTCTAAGCGCGGCTTGGCGCAATGCCAGCCCAAAGCGGTTAAATATAGCGGTTGATGCCCGGAATGCGCTGCAAAGCCGCCGTCAACGCCCATGATACCGCAAAGGTGAACAGGGCGGCAAAGCTGCGGTCCACATCGGGGCCAAACAGCTTGTAGGCCAGCAACATGCAGGCCGGATGCAGCAGGTAAATGCCAAAGGCAAACCCCGCCAACCAAGTCGGCCAGCGCCCGGCAATATTCAGCCGCCACACCGCCTCGAAGATCAACGCCACAAGCACCATCTGCACCGATGCAAACTCTGGCGCACGGCTGAACAGCACCGCCGACACCAGCAGCGCCGCCGCCAAAACCGGCCACACCATGCCCATCCGCTTGCCGCAGGCCAACAGCGCCCCAAACCAGAACAGCGGCAACGAATAGAACCATTGCGGCAGCGGTTGCGCAAACTCGCCCATGTTCACAAACCACGCCGTCGGCGCCAGTTTGGCATGCAACAACCCCAACGGAATCGCCACAATCGCCAGCGCAACCGCCGCCAGATACAACCGCTCTGGCCGGTCAACAAAGCGTGAGATCCACGGAATCGTCACCAGCGCCACCATGACGAAGGGCAAAAACCACAAATGAATCGATGGCCCGATCAACAGCGTCCACGGGTCGCGCAACACATCGAACGGCGCGTCGGCGACAACCTCATAGACCACGCGGTAAAACGCGCACCACACCAGCCACGGCACCGCGATGCGCTGCGCCCGCGAAATCCAGAACCGTCGGCCGTCCGACCGTTCAAACGATCCGACCGCCAAAAACGATGTCAGCAGTAAAAACAGCGCCAATGCGGTATAGCCAATGTCGGCATAGGGCGCACGCGCATGATCCCACACGATGCCAAAGGCCGCCACAAACCGCGCAAGGTCCACAGACCGCCGATATCCCGCCTTGGGTTGCCCTACTGCCACGCTACCACTCACACTAACAGCTTCCGCCTTACCCGATCCCGTTCCCCCCGCCTAGTCGCCAAGTTGGAAACGGTCCGTTTTGCATCCGTCATGTGCAATCGCCGGGCCCAAGTGCCAGACCGCTTTGCCGGGCTGCGGGGCGCAACTGTGAATGCTTTGTAAACTTGCGCTCAGAAGCCCTTGATTTTGTTAGCGCCGCCAAGTGTCGCACTGTGCGACACACGCGCTTCCCCTTTTCGCGCAAATCGGGCATAACCCCGTCACTTCCCTTTCCAGACGAGGCAAATCATGCACGACATCCGCGCCATCCGCGAGAACCCAAGCGCCTTCGAGGCCGCCCTCTCCCGTCGGAAGCAGACCGGTCTGTCGTCGCAGATCCTTGCTTTGGACGAAGCCCGCCGCGCCAAGATCCTGGCCGCCGAAACCGCGCAAGCCGCGCAGAACGCCGCCTCGAAAGAAGCCGGCGCTGCCAAGGGCCGCGGCGACGACGCCGAATTCAACCGCCTGCGCGGGTTGGTGTCGGAAAAGAAGGCCGAACTGGCCACGATGACCGCCGAAGCCGACGCGCTGGACGCCCAGCTGCGCGACCTGTTGCTGACCGTGCCCAACCTGCCCTTGGCCGAAGTGCCCGATGGCCGCGACGAAGACGACAACGTCGAAATCCGCCGCTGGGGCACCCCGCGCAGCTTCGACTTCACCCCGAAAGAACATTTCGACATCGGCGGCGTCAAACCCGGGATGGATTTCGAAACCGCCGCGAAACTGTCCGGCTCGCGCTTTGTGGTGCTGAAAGGCGCCGTGATCCGCGTACACCGTGCGCTGGCGCAGTTCATGCTGGATACCCATATCGAAGAGCACGGCCTGACCGAAACCTGGACCCCGGTTCTGGTGAAGGAAGAGGCGATGTATGGCACCAACCAGCTGCCGAAATTTGCTGAAGACAGCTATCAAACCACCAATGGCTGGTGGTTGATCCCCACCTCGGAAGTCACCCTGACCAACTCTGTCGCAGGCGACATTCTGGACGAAGCCTCCCTGCCGATCCGCATGACCGCGCACACCCAATGCTTCCGCTCCGAAGCAGGGTCGGCGGGCAAAGACACCACCGGCATGCTACGCCAGCACCAGTTCGAAAAGGTCGAGATGGTGACGATCTGCACCCCTGACACCGCCCTTGCCGAACACGACCGCATGACAGGGTGCGCCCAAGCCATCCTTGAAAAGCTGGGCATCCCCTACCGCACCATCGTGCTGTGCACCGGCGACATGGGCTTTGGTGCGCAAAAGACTCACGACCTTGAAGCGTGGTTGCCGGGCCAGAACCGCTACCGCGAAATCTCGTCGGTTTCGACCTGCGGCCAGTTTCAGGCCCGCCGCATGAATGCCCGCTTCCGCCCCGCCGGCGGTAAGCCCGAATTTGTGGCCACGCTGAACGGGTCGGGCCTTGCAGTCGGGCGCTGCCTGATTGCCGTGTTGGAAAATGGCCAGCAAGCGGATGGTTCGGTTGACCTGCCCGCCGTGCTGCACCCCTATCTGGGCGGCAAGACCCGCATCGCGGCTTCCGGCGCGCTGGAGTGATCCAATCCTCCGGATCAAGCGTATCCACCTTATGAAACGCTTGATCCAACCCGCGCTTGTTCTGGCAACCCTTGCCTTCGTCGCAGCCCCGGCGCTGACACCGCCGTTCACCGGCTATGATCCTGCCACCTTTCCGGTCGTAATCGCCCGCCCGTCGATCCAGCCCGCAGGCTATGCTTTTGCGATCTGGGGGCTGATTTACCTGTGGCTGATCGTCCATAGCGGCTTTGGCCTGTTGCAGCGGCGCGGTGACGCCGGGTTTATGCGCCCGGCTTTGCCCTTGCTTGCTGCGATAGCCCTTGGCACGGTTTGGTTGGCAATCGCCGGCGCTTTCCCAATCATCGCCACCCTGACCATCCTTATTATGGCGGCACTGGCCCTTTTCGCCTACCTGCGCGCCGATCAGATGCAAGACCGCTGGCTTTTGGCCGCACCGCTGGCAATCTTTGCAGGCTGGCTAACGGCCGCAGCCGCAGTTTCAACCGGAGTTATCATCGCCGGATATGGCCTGCTGTCTGATACCGGCTCGGCAATAATGATGTTGATCGCAGTTCTGCTACTGGCACTGACGGTGCAAACCAAACGTCCACTTATGCCGATCTATGGCGCAACGGTCTTTTGGGCAATCATCGGTGTCGTGGTGGTCAACTGGGGGCAGAACCCCACCGTCTCCTACGCCGCCCTGCTGGGTGCTGCCCTGATGGCGCTGGCGACACTGGTCCTGCGACTGCGAAAATAAAAGGCCCCGGCAAAACCCGGGGCCTTTGAATACCTATTCGCCGGTATTCTTTTCCTTGTGTTTGCGCAAACGGCTGGGCGTATGGAACTTCGGGTTGCGGAACGGGTTCTTTTCGCCCTGCCCGCGGAAGGTCAGACGGATCGGCACGCCTGGCATGTCGAAATGTTCGCGCAGACCGTTCACCAAGTAGCGGCGATAGCTGTCGGCCATATCATCGGGGTGCGAACACATCACAATGAACCCCGGCGGGCGCTGCTTGACCTGCGTCATATAGCGCAGCTTGATGCGGCGGCCCTGCGGTGCCGGTGGCGGGTGCGCTTCGGTCATAGCCCCCAGCCAAGTGTTCAGACGCGCGGTAGGGATGCGCTTGTTCCAGGTTTCGTGCACTTTCAAGATTGCGTCATGCAGTCGGTCAAGCCCACGTCCGGTCTTGCCCGATACCGTGATCAGCGGCGCACCGCGCAACTGCGGCAACAGCCGTTCGAACATCTCTTTCAGTTCGGCCAGCTTTTCCTGCTTTTCGTCTTCCAGATCCCATTTGTTGACCGCAATCACCACAGCGCGGCCTTCGGTCTCGGCAAAGTCGGCAATGCGCAGATCCTGCACTTCGAACGGAATATCCACGTCCAGCAGCACCACGATCACTTCGGCAAAGCGCACCGCGCGGATACCATCCGACACCGACAGCTTTTCCAGCTTTTCGTTGATCCGCGCCTTTTTGCGCATCCCCGCCGTGTCAAAAATCTTGATCGGCGTGCCCAGCCAGTTGGTCTTGACCGAAATCGCATCGCGGGTGATCCCAGCTTCGGGGCCGGTCAGCAGACGGTCATAGCCAAGGATCTTGTTGATCAGCGTCGATTTGCCCGCGTTCGGGCGACCGATCACTGCGATTTGCAGCGGCTTCTTTTCAGTCGGACGGAACGCGTCAGCGTCTTGTTCAAGCTCTGCCTCTTCCTCCGAAACATCCACTTCGGTCAAAGGCGTATTTTCGGCCTCACGCTCGGCAAATTCGCCTTCCAGCGGCTTTAGCAGCGTGTAAAGGTCATCCATGCCTTCGCCATGCTCGGCCGAAAGCCGCAGCGGTTCGCCAAGGCCCAACGACCAGCCTTCCAGCGCGCCCGCATCGCCGGCTTTGCCTTCGGCCTTGTTCACGCCCAAGATCACCCGCGCCGATTTCTTGCGCAGAATATCGGCAAAGGTTTCATCCGAAGGCGTCACCCCGACCCGACCGTCGATCAGAAACAGGCAGACATCGGCCATATCAACCGCGCGTTCGGTCAGGCGCCGCATCCGGCCCTGAAGGCTGTCGTCGGTGACTTCTTCCAGACCTGCCGTGTCGATCACGGTAAAGCGCAGGTCGAACAGTTTTGCATCGCCCTCGCGCAAATCCCGCGTCACCCCGGGCTGGTCATCAACCAGCGCCAGTTTGCGCCCGACAAGGCGGTTGAAAAGCGTCGACTTGCCCACATTGGGGCGGCCGACGATGGCAAGGGTAAAGCTCATTTCATACGTCCGGACATAAAGAAGCGCCTCCCTTACACCGGGAAACCTTTAACGGAAAGCGTGAAGTTGGCCGTTGCCACCAACAACGAACAACATGCCTTGCGCCAAAACCGGGGCCGATGCGGCGCCACCGGGAATATCGACACTATAGACCATGGTGCCGGTGGTCGGATCGAACAGCCGCAGCGGCCCGTCGCCCGAGGCGACAACAATCCGCCCGCCCGCCAGAACCGGCCCGTAATGCGCGGTGATCGCCTTGTGCTTCTTGGCTTTGTCTTTGTCGAAATACGGCATTTCGGCCTGCCAGATCACATCGCCGGTGCTGGCATCCAAGCGTACCAGGCGCGCCTCATCGTTGACCACAAACACCGAACCGCCCACCACCAGCGGCGGGTTCATCGCGCCCTCGCCTGCCGTCCACAGCCGCATCCCGGTTTTTGCATCCATCGCCACCGTGCGGCCTGCCGCGGTGCCAACGTAGATCACACCGTTCACCACCACCGGATCGCCAGTCACATCGCCCATCACCGCATAGGCGCGACCCAGCCGCTTGCCGGCCACCGCCGCACCCCAAGTGCTATCACCGGTTTCGGCCGAAACCGCCGCAAGCTCGCCACTGTTGAACGGCAGCAAAACCTCGCTATCCGCAATCGCGGGCGAAGCGCTGCCGATCATGCCCGTCGCATTGCCCGCCCCCGGCACCTGCCACAACACCTTGCCATCAGCGACCGCAACCGCCATCGCCGACCCGTCGCGGCTCATGACGTAAACCGCGTTGCCGTCCACCGCCGGAGCGCCGGTCACCGGGCTGTCAAGCCGCTGCCGCCAAACCACCGCACCGGTGCCCGCATCCAGCGCCACCAATTCGCCAAAGCCCGATGCCGCAAACAGCCGGTTGCCCTGCACCGCCAAGCCACCGCCCGGAACCGCGCCGCCACGATCAAACTCGGGCGTCAGATCTGCAGTCCACAGCACAGCACCATTGGTCGACACCGCCGCCACATGGGTCGAGGCGTCCATCGCAAACACCTTGCCCCCCGACACAACGGGCGACGCCGCAACCCGCATCCGCTTGGAATTGCCCGCACCGATCTTGGCGCTGAAAACCCGCTGCGGCGTGGCCGACAAGGCGCCGTTGCCCGACGTATGCCGGGCATTGCCGCCGCGATGCGTCCAATCAGCATTGGCCAAAGCCGCAGGCAGCGCAATCGGCACAGCTTGGTTGGCGGGGTAAAGCGGCGGGGCCACCGGGGCCGGTTGGCCTTCTACCTGCGCAGAATCTTCCAACGGCGCGCGCACCGGAAAGCGTTCGCCCTCTAGGATGACATCGCGCTCGCACCCCGCAAGGCCCATGCACAGCACCAGCCCCGCAACCCCGATCTTCCCGCTTCCCATCACCGCACCGGCTCCCACATTTCCATTCAGACGCGCCAAAGCCCCGCCGGAGCCTTAGCCTTCACTTGCCGCAGGTACGGCATCGGCGGGTGCAGCTTCGGGCACCTTACCGCCCAAAGCCGTAATCATCTGCCCGGCACGGTTGCGCAAACCTGCGGGCGCTTCTTGATCTTGCATCAGTGCGGTCAGCGCCGCAATCGCCTCGTCCTTTTTGCCGTCTTCAATCAGCAAATAGGCCAGTTGCTCTTGCGCCAGCGTCCGAAACGCCCGGCCGGGGGCCGAAATCGCCTCAAGTGCTGCGCGGCGGTCTGCCAAGGGCTGATCTGCCCCGGCAACCATCACGCGCCGCAACGTCGCAAGGTCACGGTAGACTTCGGGCTGCGCGCTGTCGGCAATCACCGCATCCAATGCCGCCAGCGCCGCCGCCTTGTCGGCACCGGCATCGGTGGCCAGCATCAGCTCTTTCAGCGCCGCTTGGCCGCCATCGGCAGGTATCGCCGCCAAGGCCGCCGCACGATCTTCGGGCGCGCCCAGATCAACCGCATCCAGAACCGCATCGCCAAACGCCTGCGCGCGGGCTTCGCTGCGCGCCTTGCTCCATTCGGTGTAAGCCGCACCGCCGACAATCGCGACCACTGCCAAAACACCAATCCAGCCATACTTGCGGAACATCGCGAACAGACGGTCACGGCGAACCTCTTCGGTCACCTCGTCGATAAAGCTGTCGGGATTGCTCAAACCTGCCACTCCTGCGCGCCCGTGGGCCATGCGGCCCCGGCATTCCTCGTTGCGCCTGTCTTACAGGCAAATCCGCCACGTTGCCAAGCCCCGGCCCCGTCCAAGCGGCGGCTTTCGCCATTACCGCCCACAACGACCCAGAACGACCCAGAACGAATTAGACCGCGAAGGCGACGAACTTTCACCATATTTGCATGGTACACCCCCCGAAAGTTAACATTTTACCGAGTATCCGATGGACGTTGCCATTCTTGCCAACCTGTTTCTGTTTCTGGGCGCTTTGGGCGTGAATTTGGGCCTGGCGGGGTCAAGCAACGACTCTGCCACCGACGAAGACCCGCTTTACGACCGCGCCAACTATGCAGACCGACATAACGGCACCGCGGGCGACGATACCGTCAGCGCTGATGCCGACAATCAGGCGTGGTTCTTGGCGGGTGGCGACGATGATCTCACCGGCTCGTCCGCGCATGACTATGCCAACCTTGGTGCGGGCAACGACAATGCCAAAATGGGGGCCGGGTCTGACATCGCCTTGGGCAGCGGCGGCAACGATAGCATTGATGGTGGCGTTGGCGCAGATTCGTTATTTGGCGGTGCCGACAATGATCAGCTTTACGGTAACATCGGTGACGACAGCCTGGCGGGCGGCGATGGCAACGATGAACTTTGGGGCGGATCGGGGGCCGACATTTTGGAGGGCGGCGTGGGCGATGATACGCTGTCGGGCTTCTTGCACGGCACCGCCGGCGCAGGCGGCATGGTGGGCACTGAAGGCATCGATCAGCTGATCGGCGGTGACGGCAACGATGTGCTGACCCTTGGCCACGGCGATCTGGCGCAGGGCGGCGCGGGCAATGACAGCTTCGATCTCGATCTGCGTTGGGCCGATGGCACCACCGTGGCCCATATCACCGATTTCAACCGCGCAGAAGACGCGCTGCAAATCCACTACACCCCGCAAAGCGCGATCGACAGTTCCGATCCGGTGCAGCCCACCATGACGCTGACCCACACCCCAGACGGATCAACCCAAGTGCGGATGAACGGGACGGTGATGCTGGTGCTCGATGGTGTCACCGATGTCACGCTGGATGATCTGCACCTTGTTCCCGATTCCACCACCGATGTCAGCTATGTTGCGGGCAATTACAGCCACGAAGTGACCGGCACCGATGGCGA
>JAHEDL010000132.1 GCA_024641255.1 Pseudorhodobacter sp. | reverse complement strand
ATGATGCTATCAACGTCGCGGCCAACATAGCCCACTTCGGTAAACTTGGTCGCTTCAACCTTCAGGAACGGCGCCTTCGCCAGCTTTGCCAGACGCCGCGAGATTTCGGTCTTGCCGACCCCAGTTGGCCCGATCATCAGGATGTTCTTCGGATAGACCTCGTCGCGAATGTCGTCCGGCAAATGCTTGCGCCGCCACCGGTTGCGCAGCGCCACGGCAACGGCCCGCTTGGCCTCGCGCTGGCCGATGATATGGCGATCAAGCTCTGATACAATTTCACGCGGAGTCAGGTTGGTCATTTGGAAATCCGTTCAACCGTCAGGTTGCCGTTGGTGTAAACGCAAATATCGGCGGCAATCGCCATGGCACGTCGCGCAATGTCTTCGGCAGGCAGGTCTGTGGTCATCAGCCCGCGCGCCGCAGCCAGCGCATAGTTACCCCCAGATCCGATTGCAGCCACGTCATGCTCCGGCTCCAGCACATCGCCTGCGCCGGTGATGACGTAAAGATCGGTGCCGTCGGTCACGATCAGCATCGCTTCAAGATTGCGCAGGTATTTATCCATGCGCCAATCCTTCGCCAGATCGACACAAGCGCGCGCAAGCTGACCGGGCGCTGCCTCTAGCTTCTTTTCAAGCCGTTCCAGCAAGGTGAAAGCATCGGCGGTCGACCCTGCAAAGCCCGCAACCACATCATGGCCGCCCGGCGACAACCGACGCACTTTGCGCGCGGTGCCTTTGATCACAGTTTGGCCCAGCGATACCTGACCATCACCGGCAACCACAACTTCGCCGCCACGGCGCACCGCCAGAATGGTCGTGCCATGCCAACCCGGGAATTTATCTTCGGCCATATCACGCCCTCCGTTCGCCTTCCCTTATATGGAAGGCCCACGCGCGCTGCACAAGCGGGGTGGCTGGTGCGGCGCGGGGAAACCGCTTAGCCTGCTCCGATGTGCGCGGTGCTGAATTTTTATCTGGATTCCCAAAAACGCAGCCGGGCCGAGGCTGGCGACGGCATCTTTGGTCTGGTGACGGCAGTGGTGAAAGCAGCCGGATGGCAGGTTTGCTTTCGCAATGACACCGATCCAGTATCCGGCGATGGCTATCATCTGGTTTATAACCGCGAGGTGCTGGAGCCGAACTGCCTAAGCCTGCGTCGCTGCTATCTGGACCATTACTTTCGCATAGAAGCCAGCAATGACCGATGGGAATGGGAGGTGGCGCGTAAACCCTATACCCCACAGCCGGGGACAGAGTGGTTTATGCAGCATTGGCGCGAGCGGTTGTTCAAAGGCCAAACAATAGCCAATGGCGGCTATATCTTTATGCCGCTGCAGGGCAAATTGTTGCTAAGGCGGCATTTTCAGGCGGTTAGCCCGATAGAGATGATCCACGCCACCTTGGCCGCTGATCCATCGCGGCGCATCCTTGCCACCTTGCATCCACGGGAAAACTACCCAGCCGACGAATTGGCGGCTTTGCACGGCATTGACCGCTTTCAACTGCTCACGGCGGGTTCGCTCCCGTTGCTTGCCGGGTGTGATTATGTGGTAACGCAAAACTCTGCAGTCGCCCTAACCGGGTTTTTCGCGCAAAAGCCCGCCGTGCTGTTCGCGAAGATCGACTTTCACCACATTGCGGCATCGGTGCCCCGTATCGGCATGCGTCGCGCCTTTGCCGAAGTGTTCACGCCACGCCCCTACGGGCGCTATCTGCACTGGTTCTTCAAACAGAACGCGCTGTGCGATGTGGGCGACGACAGGGCGGCGAAACTGCAAGCCAGACTGCGGGCGCATGGTTGGCCAATATAAAAGGGCGCCCCGCAGGACGCCCTTTCGATTCGGTTTTCACCAAGATCAAATCGCCGAAGCGATCCAGTTTGCCAGTGCGGCTTTCGGGGCAGCACCGACCTTGTTCGACACGACTTGACCATCTTTGAACAGGAACAACGACGGAATACCGCGCACGCCCAGAACGGCCGGGCTATCGGGATTCTCATCGACGTTTACCTTAACGATCTTGACCTTACCGGCATATTCGGCGGCCAGCTCTTCCAAAGCCGGGCCGATCTGACGGCACGGGCCGCACCATTCGGCCCAGAAATCCACCACAACCGGAATGCTCGATTTGCGAACTTCGGCATCGAAAGTGGCGTCGGTTACGGCGACGGTATTGGCACCCATGGCGCGATCTCCTGAGGGAAAATGTCAGGGAATAAAGGTAAGGTTGGCAGGCCCCAACGTCAAGGGATAGCGGTGCGCGCCAGTGCCGCACTCACAATATCGGGGGGCAGCGGCATCAGCGTGGCGGTGCGGGTCCACAAGATTGCGGTTTCAATCCGGGTGGCGGGGTAAATTTGCCGCAGGGCTTCGGCATAGGCACCCATCTGGCGCAACAGCCCTTCGGGCACGGCCGCCGGGGTTGCGGGCACGCGGTGGTTGGTCTTGAAATCCACCGCCAAGATGTGATCCGGCCGGATCAGCAAGCGGTCAATCGCGCCTTCCAACGGTTTACCGTCCAACGTGGCAGTAAAGCTAACCTCGGTTAACGCATCCGCCGCAAAAATCGGCGCAAGGTCTGGGTTGCCAAGCACGGCGTCGACTTCGGCCAAGACGGATGCACGCAGGGTGTCGTCGGCGACAAGCGTGGCGGCGATTGCAGGCCAATCATGGCGCGGCACGGCGGGCAGATGTTCCATCAGCATATGCAGCGCGGTTCCGCGCGCCTTCGCAGCCTCTTCGCTAGACCCATCTGTTTCACCCGCCAGCACTTTGGGCCCCCCAAGATCCGAAGGGGACAGTGGCTTTGCGGGCCGATCAGGGTCTTGCGCGGCTTGGCTTGCCCATGACGGCAAATGTGTCACTAACGGCAAAGTTAGAGCCGCTTTTTGCGCAGGTTCTGGCCACGCACCATAAGAGTGGCGCAGCGCGCCGCCTTCGATTGGTTCGGCGCCTGCGGCCTGCATGCCTTGCGCAACCAACCGATACCATGCGCTGTCTTTTTTTGCGTCGCCAGCACCGCACACAATCAACCAAGACCGCGCCCGCGTCAGGGCGACATACAGCAAGCGCAGGCTTTCTTCTTCGGTCTTCTGCTGCCGCGCCGCGCGGGTGGCGGCAACGGCGGCGGGGCTTTCATCGGCAGCGGTTTTCCAAACCGGAATGTCGCCCGGCAAAGTATAAATCTCGTCCCGATCCTGCGGATTGCGGTCGCCGCTGTCGGGCAAGATCACGATCGGGGCTTCCAACCCCTTTGCGCCATGCACAGTCATCACCCGAATGCGCTGACCTTCGCTGTCCATCTGGCGTTTGACTTCGATATCATCAGTTTCAAGCCAGATCAGAAAGCCGGTCAAACTGGGGATCTGGCTACGTTCAAACGCCAGTGCTTGCGACAAAAACTCGTCGATCCCGTCTTCAGCCTCGGCACCCAGCCGTGCCAGCAGGCGGCGGCGGCCATCATGACGGGTCAGCGCCCTTTCGATCAGGTCAAAGGGGCGCAAGAAATCGGCCTGATTGCGCAGGTCGTTCAACATCGCCAGCGTGTCGGCATGGTCGGTGCTGTGGCGCAATGTTTCCCACAAAAAGCCTTTGCGACCATGCGCCAACGCGAAAAGTTCGGCCTCTGTCCAGCCACACAGTGGCGACCGCAGCAAGGCCGCAAGCGAAAGATCATCTTCGGGCGTCGCAAGAAACGACAGCAAGGCGGCCAGATCTTTCACCGCAAGTTCGCCGCCCAGGCGCAACCGATCGGCCCCAGCAATCGGCAGTTTCAACTTCTTGCAGGCACGGATGATTTCGGAAAACAGCGCCGAGCGGCGCTGCACAAGGATCAACACATCGCCGGCGTGCATCGGGCGGCTGCCATCATCGGTTGGAATTTGCACGCCAGCATCGATCATCGCCTTGATCTCGCTGGCAATCTTTTCGGCAAGCCGCGCGGTGTGGTGGGTTTCGGCAATCAGATCAACCGGATCTTCCCAGTTTTCATCTTTGGTGTCCGACGACTTTTCGACCAAGGGCCACAAATCAACCCGGCCCGGCATCTTGTCTTTGAACGCCTGGTGCAAAACCCGGTCGCCCAGCGCGCGCGGAAAACGGTCGCCGAAGGTTTCATCCACCACCCGCAAAACGGCGGCAGAAGAGCGGAACGAAAACTCTAGCTTCAGGCTTTGAAACTGTTGCTCTGCGGCGGTGAATTTGCCCTGAAACTTGTCGTGCTTTTCGTCAAACGCCGCAACGTCAGCGCCCTGAAACGAATAGATCGACTGCTTTTTGTCACCCACAACGAACAAGGTGCGGCCACCAGAACGGGTGCCTTCGCCTGCGGTAAATTCAGCCGACAACAACTCAATCACCCGCCATTGGTCGGGGCTGGTGTCTTGCGCTTCGTCGACCAGAATATGGTCGATGCCCCCATCAAGCCGAAACAACACCCAAGCCGCCACGTCTGCCGACGTAAGCAGGGTCTTGGCCCGGGTGATCAGATCGTCGAAATCAAGATAGCCGCGCGCCGCCTTTGCCTGACTATAAAGCGGCAGAAAAGCCGCCGCGAAGCGATGCAATATCGCCGTTTTTTCGGCGGCTTGCAGGGCAATGCGGCGCGGACGCGCGGCTTCGACCCGCAACATCAACGCCTCTAGCTGATCAATCTGGCCCGTGATCGCGGCACGCGTCGCCTTGGTTGGAAAGCTGCCAATCTTGGCAGTAAACGGCTCTTTCGCCGCCTTTCCGGTGAGAAGTACAGACTCAAGCCCGCAAAGGTCGGCAAGGCTGGGCTCTGCAACCTGCAACCCAGCCAAAGCTGCCGCCGCCTTGATGTCATTGCTGCTGCCCGCCGCAAGTTTGGGCAGCACAGTTGCGAAAAGATCGGTTTCAAAGCCAAGGAAAACATCGGCCAAAAGCGCCTGAACCGTGCCTTCTGCGCCAAACAAATCGCGGATTGCATCGGCCCCCAAGGGCTTGGCGAAACTGGCCCGCTTGCTGGCGACCTGCTCCATCAGCGCGGTGAAATCTTCGCCGGTATAGGCCAAGGCAACCTCGGCCATCACCGCAGGCGCGCGGAATGCTGCCATCTCTTCGATGATGCCTTCGCGCAGCAACCGCGCAGCGCGATCATCCAGTTCGGTGAACTGCGGTGAAACGCCCGCCTCTAGCGGAAAGCGGCGCAACAAGGTGGCACAAAAGCTGTGAATCGTCTGAATTCGCAGGCCGCCCGGCGTTTCAATGGCGCGGGCGAACAACTGCCGCGCCTTGGCAAGCGCGTCGGGGGCGTGGCGACCGGTGTCGCCAAGCTCTTTCAACGCTTGGTGCAATTCGGCATCGGGCTTCATCGCCCAATCGCCCAGGCGACGGAACAGCCGGTTCTGCATCTCTGTCGCAGCGGCCTTGGTGTAGGTCAGGCACAAAATGTGCTGCGGCTCGACCCCACCCAGCAAAAGCCTTGCCACGCGGTCGGTTAGCACGCGGGTTTTGCCCGACCCCGCGTTTGCCGACAGCCAGGTGGTTGCCATCGGGTCAGAGGCCTGAACCTGCCGCTCTGATGCGTCGTTGCGGATCATGTTTCGGGGCCTACAATTTCGGGCACAGCGTGATCTGACATTTGCCATTCGCCATAGCGCGACAGGTGGTCATATTCGCCAGCAAAGCGAGATTCAAACAAAGCCCGGCGCGCTGCATAGCCGGTTGTGCGCGACAAGTATCGGCTGATCAGGGTGATCAGTTTCGCCCAATCCACCGCCAACAGGTCGGGCGTGGTATCGGTTTCAACCGCCTTTTCGCCCGCACCAAGACCAACGTAGCTTATCTTCGAAACCTCCGAAGGCCCAAGTTCGGCAAAGCCGCCACGCTCTGCCATGGCAGCGGCAAGCAGCAATTGCTTGGCAAAATGCTTCTGCGATTCAACGCTTGGCGGTGTGCCGGTTTTATAGTCAATCAGATGCAGGGTGCCGTCGGGCAAACGGTCAATCCGGTCGGGCGTGCCAAATAGGGTGAACGCCAAATCCCCGACCTGCAGCTTGCCTTCGGTTTCAACCGCAAGAGCAATGCCTTGGTGTTTGCTGTCTTGCGTCAGGAAATGGTCGGCCGCGCGGTCAAGCTTTGCCAGCCACAGCGCGCGGGCGGCGGGAAATGGGGTTTCTTCGGCCAAAACATTCCGCGCAATTTGCAGCAGCCGCGCCCGCGCCTGTGCCCGGGTTTCGGTTTCGGGGCGGGTCTTTACAAACTGCTCCAGCACCTCGTGAACAATCACCCCTCGGTCGCGGGCGTCGGGGGTTTGATGCAACGGATCAAGCGGCTGCAACCGCAAGATATAGCGCGCATAAATCGCGTATGGATCGCGGATCAACTTTTCAATCCGGGTCAACGAAAGTTTGACTGGCCGCGCCGACACCGGCGGCTGCGGCGCCGGACGCTTGGCGGGCTGCAAGCGCGGATCATCCTGCATTTCGGCCGTTGGACGCTCTAGCGCATGCGCAAGCGCCAACCAGTCGCTGCCACGGTCGCGCATCGCCGCCAGCGCAAGCTTGCCGCCTTGCCTTGGTAAGCCATCCATCAGGTTCATCAACCGGTTCAACCAGCGGCTTGGCACCGTTTCGGCTTCGGCATTGCGAACAGCGCGGGTCAAGATCACGCGCGGGGCGGCAACGGCCTGCTGATAGTCATGCGCCGAAAGCCCGATCTGCCGTTCTGGCAATAACAGAGCCGCTTTCTTGCGCATCTGTCGGTTCAGCCACGGATCAGGCTCTGGCAGTTTGGGCCAGACGCCATCGTTCAAACCGCCCAAAATCACCAGATCGGCACCTTGAACTCGCGCCTCTAGCGTGCCCCAGATCATGATGTTCGGGTGCGCCTGCACAGATTCGCGCACCTCGCCTTTGTTGATCAGCGTTTCAAACAAATCGCGGTATTCGGCGGTCGAAATTTCGCCGCCGTAGGGGGCTTCGCTGGCAAGGGTTTCCATAAGCGTCAACGCTTCGGCCCCCGCCTCTTTCGCCCAAAGCTCGCCACTGCCTTCGGCAGCAACTCCGCAAGCAAGCCGTTCGGAAAGACCGCGATGCCGCGCCACGTGATCGGCAAGCGGCAAGGTGGCGGCATCATCAAGCCCGCCCAAAGTATCAGCCAAGAAGTGCGCCCAAGGCAGCGCATCATCATTGCGCGCCGCCGCCCACGCAACCAGTTCGGCCCCGGTCGGGAAAGCCGGGCCATGTTTGCGCAGTTTCAGTTCTAAATCGCGGGTCAGCCGCAAATGCGGGCCACGTTCCCCGCCTGATGCGGTCAGCGGGTGTTTCAGCAAAGTCAGCAAGCGGTCTGCCGTCAGCTTTTGGCCAAACAAGTCGCAGACATGGCGCAAGAAACGCCCCGGTGCCGACAAGGCCAACGGCCGCCCGGCAGAATCGTCGGGCAAGATCGCCCAGCGATCAAGCGCGGCCGTCACTTGCCGGGTAAGGTTACGATCCGGCGAAATAAGCGCGGCTTTGGTGCCATCTTGCGCAGCCTGCCGCAACACCAGCGCAATCGCCAAAGCTTCGGCACGCGGCGACGCTGCCTCTATCAGGGTAAGATCGCGGGTCGCCTCCGTCAAATCCGGCAAAGACGGGCCTTCCACCAACCATTGATCTGTCACCGGGGCCGGACGCAGCGAAAGCGAGATCAGTTGGTTGCGCTTGGGATCAGGCGCAGGCGCATCGCTCCACCGCCGCACATCCGTTGCGGTGATGTTCAGCAGATCCATCAAATGGCGAAACCGATATTGCGGATGGTCTTCGGCGGTCAGCGCATCATCCATCGCCTGCCAGACCGCGCGGGGCGTTTCAAAGTCAAAGCCAGGCAAAATCAGCGCGCCTTGCGGCAAAGCGGCAACCGCCTGCATCAGCATCGCCGTGGTGCCACGCGACCCGGTCGACCCGGCGATCAAAATCGGATCTGTCGGCGGCAAGGTCGCCCATTTTTCCGCAAGCCGCCGCACCGCCAACCGTTGACGCGCCTGGCTATCCAGCGTGTCGGCAAACAACGGCGCAATGATTTTCAGAAAAGTCTGCGTACGCTCCCAATGTTTCGAATGGTTCGAAACATCAAGTGCGGCAATGGCTTCGGCGGGAACGCCTTCGCCCTGCATTTCATCCATCAGCGTCGCAAGACTGTCGGCCAGATCGTAAAGTGCTGCGCGCGGTGCAAGATCGGGCTGGGCGTCCAGCAGCCGTGAAATCAAACCGGCAAGTTGCAAGCGGCGGCGAAGCGGTGGAATCGGCGCGGGCAAGGCCAGCAGCGGGTCGTTGGCAACATCGGTCAACAACCGGAGCTTTGGCAGCAAGGTTGCACCACCGGCCGCAAAAAGATCGGTCACGCGGCGGCGCATGCGGGTGGTGTTCAGATACAGCGTAACGCGGGCCATCGCCTCTGGCGGGTGGCCCGCCATGCGTTCCCGTAGCCCGGCCACCAAGGCGGCTGGAAAGTCGGTTCCGGGCGGAAGCGCAAAAACCCGCGAGGTGTTGGGTTCAAACATGCAACAAAGCCTCGGCCTCTGCGATGCCTTCAGGCCGGCCAACATCGCACCAGCCACCGTCGTGGATCAGACCATAGGCCCGACCGGCTTCTATCATTTCATCCCACAGGCGATTCACGCTAAATACAGGCTCTGTTATGGCGGTTAGAGCCGAAGTTTTCAAAATCTGCGCCCCAAGATACACCGGCGCAATGGCACCGTTTGCGCGTGAAATACGCCCGTTTGCGGCCAATATAAAATCACCACGCCCCGAATGGCCAAGCGCCTTTTCCGCCGGAAGCAGCAGCAAAAGCGCATCCATCCGATCCGGGTCCCACGCCTGCAGCAGTTGGCTTAGCGGGTTTTGTCCCGTCCAGACCGCATCGGTGTTCAGGGTCAGCACCGGCCCAGCGCCAAGCTGTGGCAAAGCCTGTTTCAAGCCGCCGCCGGTTTCTAAAATCTGCTCCCGCTCCCACGAAAACGCCAGATTGCGGCCCTGTAAATGGTCGGTGATCTGGTCGCCCAGATAGTGCAGGTTGACCACCGTATGCGTCAC
>JAHEDL010000103.1 GCA_024641255.1 Pseudorhodobacter sp. | reverse complement strand
CGACCTTGCCGGGGAACCACCGGGGCAGCGGCCTTCGACCATTCTGTTTCAGGATCAAAACCTGTTTCCGCATCTGACCTTGGCGCAGAACCTTGGCTTGGGGCTTTCGCCAACGCTGCGGCTAAGTTCAGCACAAAAAGCCCATGTTGACATGGCGCTCCAGCGTGTTGGTCTGGGCGGCATGGGCGCGCGCAAGCCCGGCCAGCTTTCGGGCGGGCAGCAGGGCAGGGCGGCCTTGGCCCGCGCGCTGCTGCGGGCACGGCCGATCTTACTGCTGGACGAACCTTTCGCCGCCCTTGGTCCGGGGTTGAAATCTGAAATGCTGGATCTTGTGGCCGAGGTCGCCAGTGCAAGCAATGCCATCGTCTTGATGGTGACGCATGACCCGAACGACGCAAAGCGCTTCGCCGACAAGACGGTTCTGGTGGCAAATGGCATCGCCAGCGCACCGGTGCCGACGGTGAATTTGTTTGCCAATCCACCGCAGGCGTTGACCGATTATCTGGGCTAAAGCGCCGCAGAAATGAAAAACCCCGCACGACGGCGGGGTTTTCCGAACAGCTTGATCTGCAACCTTAGTGCAGTTTCTTGCCTTTGACCTTCGACCACAAACGCTTGTTGGTCAGGAACAGCAGGCTTGCCAGCACCGCCAAGAACAGCACGGCTTTGAAGCCGGCGTCTTTGCGCGCCATCAGTTTCGGCTCTGCGGTCCACATCAAGAAGGCAGCAACGTCTTCCGACATGTGCTTCACGTCGTTCGGCGCACCGTCAGCAAAGGTCACCTGACCATCCGACAGCGGCGGGGTCATCTTGATCCAGCCGGTCGAGAAGACGTGGTTTTCGTAGAAGGTCGAACCCGCTTCTTCTTTGGTTTCGCCGGTGAAGCCGGTCAGCAGCGACACGATATACTCGGGTCCGCCGATGCCGCGCAGCAGCTGGTTGATGCCCAGACCATAAGGCCCGTGGAAGCCAGCCCGTGCTTTCGCCATCAGCGAAAGGTCGGGCGCGCCAGCACCGGTGTTGGCCGGGAAGTTGTCAGAAGGTACGCCTTCACGGTCTTCACCGGTGTCTTTGTCGGTGATGGTGAACTGCTTGGCGTAGGCGCGCACCTGATCTTCCGGCAGATGCGGGCCACCTTCGTCAGACAGCGACCGGATCGGCACGAACTTCAGCCCGTGGCAGGCAGAGCAGACTTCGGTGAAAACCTGAAGCCCGCGCTGCAGCTGGTGCTCGTCAAACTTGCCGAACGGGCCTTCAAAGCTGAAGGCAACGTCTTCGACATGGCCGCCTTCGCTTGCGAAAGCGGCGCCCGTCATAAGAGCCAGTGCAGAGACAGCGCTGATTGCGATTTTACGAAACATCTCAGTCAGTTCCTTTCTGTCACTCAGCCGGGTTGGCGTAGTGGGACTTGAAGTCTTCTTCGATCGTTGCCGGTTGCGGCAGCGGCTTTTCAAGCACACCCAGCAGCGGCAGGATCACCAAGAAGTAAGCGAACCAGTAGGTTGCAGCGATCAACGAGATGTAGGGGTAGATCCCGTCGGTCGGCATTGCGCCCACCCACATCAGCACCACGAAGTCGATGCACAGCAGGTAGAACCATGCTTTGAACTTCGGACGATACCGGCCCGAACGCACCGAAGAGGTGTCCAGCCACGGCACCAGCGCCATCACAGCGATTGCGCCGAACATCGCCAGAACGCCGAAGAACTTGGCGTCAACGATGCCGAAGGTCACAAAGTGCACAAGTTGCACAACCCAAACGTCAGCGGTGAAGGCACGCAGGATCGCGTAGAACGGCAAGAAGTACCATTCCGGAACGATGTGTGCCGGCGTCGCCAAAGCGTTTGCTTCGATGTAGTTGTCGGGGTGGCCAAGGAAGTTGGGCATAAAGCCAACAACCGCGAAGAACACCATCACAACCACAGCCAGTGCGAACAGGTCTTTGATCACGAAGTAGGGCCAGAAGGGCAGGGTGTCTTTGGCAGCTTCTTCTTTCGACCCACGGCGCACTTCAACACCCGTCGGGTTGTTGTTGCCGGTGGTGTGGAAGGCCCAGATATGCAGCGCCACAAGGGCTGCAATCACGAAGGGCAGCAGGTAGTGCAAGCTGAAGAAGCGGTTCAGCGTGGCGTTATCCACAGCCGGGCCACCCAGCAACCATTCCTGAATGGTCGGACCAACGCCCGGAATAGCGCCGAACAGGCCGGTGATCACGGTTGCGCCCCAGAACGACATCTGACCCCAAGGCAGAACGTAGCCCATGAAGCCGGTTGCCATCATGGCAAGGTAGATCAACATGCCGATGATCCAGGTCACTTCGCGCGGGGCTTTGTAGCTGCCGTAGTACAGGCCGCGGAAGATGTGCAGGTAGACGGCAAGGAAGAACAGCGAAGCGCCGTTTGCGTGCAAATAGCGGATCATATAGCCGCCGTTCACGTCGCGCATGATGTGTTCGACAGATTTGAACGCCAGATCGACGTGCGGGGTGTAGTGCATCACCAGCACAACGCCGGTAACAATCTGCAGGCCCAGGCAGAACGCCAGAACGATGCCCCAGATCCACATCCAGTTCAGGTTCTTCGGCGTCGGGATCATCAGCGTGTCATAGGCGATGCTGACGATCGGCAGGCGGTTGTGCAGCCAGGTCTGAAAGCCCGGCTTCGGTTCATAATGGTCGTGCGGAATTCCGGCCATGTGTCTGGTCCTTACCCGAGCTTGATCGTGGTTTCGTTTTCGAACTTGGCCACCGGAACCGGCAGGTTGCGCGGTGCCGGACCTTTGCGGATGCGGCCAGCCATGTCGTAGTGCGAGCCGTGGCACGGGCAGAACCAGCCACCGAAGTCACCGGCGTTGCCCAGCGGCACGCAGCCAAGGTGGGTGCAAACGCCCATCATCACCAGCCATTCGCCTTTTTCGTCCAGCGTGCGGTTCTGGTCTTCGGCGGTTGCGGTTGCGTCGATGTTGGCGTTCTCGGCGTTGGTGTCGACCAGATCGCTCAGCGCAACCTTGCGGCCTGCGTCAATCTCGTCTTGACCGCGGCGGCGGATGAACACCGGCTTGCCGCGCCATTTGACGGTGATCTGGGTGCCAACTTCGACTCCCGAAATATCAACCATGATCGACGCCAAGGCGCGGGTATCGGCCGAGGGGTTCATCTGGTTGACCAGCGGCCAGACCGCTGCGCCAGTTGCAACAACGCCTGCCCCGGCGGTTGCGTAATACAGGAAATCCCTGCGGGTGCCTGCGTGATCGTCTGCGTGGGACACGAGATCTTCTCCCTTCCGAGGCCGCACGACATGCGACCCATGTATAGATGAGGCCCCGGTTTCCCGGTGCCTTGCGGGCTGGGTTTTAGACAAGGAAAGCCATGCCGTCCAGCGGTCAAAGGCGCACAGGGGCGGCGGAAATCAGCTTTTCGGTGTTTGCAGCCTTGAACAGACGAAAATCTTTCCTAGTGCCGCACCTTTGCAACGGGAATCAGCACCTTGTTTCAGACAATCCGTGGTTCTGTGGCCTGCATCGCCGGGCGCTTCGCGAACGCGGCTTGCCATGCCGCAAGTTTCGGATGGCCGTTGCGCCAATTGCGGGCGTCCAGCCGGAAATCCAGCCAGCCCAGCATGCAGCCGACCGCAATTTGCGCCATATCCAACGGCCCGTTCAGATGGTCGATCCAATCAGATTCGAGTGCATCCAGCCCGCGCGCGATTTTCAACCACTGCGCTTCGACCCAATCGGGGAACTGCTTTTCCGCCGGACGCAGGCGGCCTTCGTACAGCACCAAAATCCCGGCATCCAACATGCCATCGGCGGTTGCCTCCAGCGTCAGGGTTTGCCACAGCTTTGGCGCCGCCGGATACATCGCCGCCCCGGCCAGATCGTTCAAATATCGGCAAATCACCCGGCTATCATAAATCACCTGCCCGTCATCGCAGACCAAAGCCGGAATTTTTCCCAACGGGTTGTGGCCAATAGGTAAACTGCCAGGCGCAAGCGGCGTGCCTGTCGAATCAAGCACCTGAACCTGGGCTTCCAGCCCAAGTTCCAGAATCAGCGCCATGACCTTGCGGCCGAATGGCGTGGTGGGCGAATGGTATAGCTGCATTCTCTGTCCTTTTCGAAGCGTGATCGCCGATTCGTCAGGGCAGCCTAGGCATTGGTTTCGGGTGGGTAAACCGATTGCATCAATGCCGCTATCGCCTTGGCCGACGGGTCATTTTGCCGTGCAATCTGCGTCGCCGCTCCGGCGCGCTGTTCGGCCGTCTTGTTTTGGTTCAACTTCCAGGTGCCGTCGACCGTGGCGACCGTAAAGCGAAACGGCAGAATCATCCGCAACATCCGGTCCATCGCACCGTCGCTCATTTTATCCGACCGCCACGGGGTTTTCGGCAAAAGCCGCGTTTCGTGTTCGGCAGACAAGGCATCAACATGGCCGTGCAGCGCAGTTTCGGGCAGTGGCGCCAAGCTGCCGCGCAGATGGACGGCGACATAGTTCCATGTTGGCACCTGATCTTCTGCGCCATACCAATCCGGCGAAACATAGCAATCTGGCCCGGAAATCGCGATCAGGGCAGGCAGTTCGCCCGCCGCCAAACACGCCCGCCCCAGCGGGTTTGACCGGGCTAGATGCAACTCGGCAACGCCGTCGGCCAACAGAAACGGCACATGCGCCACAATCGGGCCTTCTGGCCCGTTGACTGAAAGCATACCAAAGCCGCGTGCCTTGGCGAATTTAAGGTTTTCAGCAGTAGGCGTTTGCCGGAAGGCGGGGTTTGGATGCATCTGGAAGCCCGAATGTGAAAGCCAGAAAATGAAAAAGCCGCCAGAGGATGTCCTCGGCGGCCTATTCTTTGCTGCTGCGCGCGATCAACCCTGACGGGCCTTGTAGCGCTTTTGCGTCTTGTTGATCACATAGACGCGGCCTTTGCGGCGCACGACCTGGCAATCACGATGACGCGTCTTCAGCGAGCGGAGCGAGTTTGCAACCTTCATGGCTGTCTCCCTTGTTCGCGGCGCGTCTTCGCGCCAGTTGAAAAGCGTTGCCTTCCTAAGAAGACGGTGAATGGTGGGCGGTACTGGGATCGAACCAGTGGCCACTACGATGTCAACGTAGTGCTCTACCGCTGAGCTAACCGCCCACAAACCTGACGTTTCCACCCAATCTTTTTGTTTAGCCCAAAGGGCCAAATAAAAGGACGCGGGCGGAACCGCGTCGGATGGGTGGGCTATAAACAGAGTCGTCGGGCTGTTCAAGGGGGTATTGGGCGGATTCGCATCGGAATCGCGGGGCTTTCGACATCTGAAGTTTTATCGTTATATCAGATGGTAACAGGAGCATAACGTGTCAGAGGTTTTTCGCATCGATCGACCCGAGCGGCAAGATACGGCCGTTATCTTTGCGTCGCCGCACAGTGGGCGGGCCTATTCGCCTGCTTTTCTTGCGCAAACCGTGCTGCGCAATGATCAGATAAGATCTTCTGAAGATGCGTTTGTTGACCAACTTTTTGCCGATGCCCCTCTGCATGGTGCCCCCTTGCTGGCCGCGCAGGTGCCGCGCGCCTATCTTGACCTTAATCGCGCCCCGGATGAGCTTGATCCTGCGGTGATCGAAGGCGTTTCCCGCGCGCCGCACAATCCGCGGGTGTCGTCCGGTCTTGGGGTGATTCCCCGCGTTGTTGCCGGCGGGCGGCCGATTTATCGCGGCAAACTGTCGTTGGCCGAGGCTGAAAAGCGCATCACCGGCTTTTGGCACCCTTACCATCGCGCCTTGCGCCAGTTGGTTGATGAAACCCACAGCCGTTTTGGCAAGGCAGTGTTGATCGACTGTCATTCGATGCCGCACGAAGCAATCGAAGGCCACACCCGCCCGGGCACCTCGCGCCCTGATGTGGTGTTGGGCGACCGTTTTGGCGCTGCTGCCGGGCGCGAGGTTGTTGACCGGGTCGAAGCAGCCTTCGTCGCAACTGGTCTGCGGGTGGCTCGCAACGCGCCATTTGCCGGGGCGTTCATTGCGCAAAGCTATGGCCGCCCGTCGGGGCAGCGCCATGTGATTCAGGTGGAAATTGATCGCGGCCTGTATATGGACGAGGCGACGATTACCCCGTTGCCGCATTTTGCCCAGTTTCGCGCGCTGATCACCTCTGTCATTGCCGAGATAAGCGATATTGGTCGCCAATCTTTGCCCTTGGCCGCCGAGTAACGCTGCGTTGCCTATGGGCTAGCGCAAAGCGCGGCCTTTGATGATGGCTTCTTTGCCAAACCTTGCCCGAATGGCGTCTGTTGCCCGCTCTGCCGCCGCGCGTTTGCCTGCATCGGGGTCCAGCAGATCGCGGTCCAAATCGGCCAAGGCTTCGGTCGACATGTCGGAAATGCCAACCCCTATCAGCCGAAACGGCCCGCGTGGCCCCGCCTGTTCAAACAAGGCCCGCGCCGCGCGATAGATGCGGTCGGTCAATTGCGTCGGATCAGACAGCGCATGGCGGCGGCTGATCAGTTGAAAATCGGCCCGCTTCAGCTTTAGCGTCACCGTCCGCCCTGCCAAGCCTTTCGCCTTCGCGCGGTCTGCCACCTGTTCTGCCAACCGCCACAGATGGCCATCCAGCAGATCGGGGTCCGAGGTGTCTTCGAAAAACGTGGTTTCCTTGCTGATCGACTTCAGCTTTTCGTCACGATTGACGCGGCGGGTATCCAGCCCGCGCGCCAGATGCCATAGCCTGTCGCCCATACTGCCAAAGCGCGCGGTCAAATCGCCCCGATCCCAGCGCAGCAGATCGGCAATTGTGCGAATCCCGGCCTGCTCCAGCGCGGTTTGTGTCGCGGTGCCAACGCCCCAGATGATCCGCACCGGTTTTGGCCGCAAAAACGCTTCGGTCTCGGCCCGTCCGATCACCGAAAAGCCGCGCGGCTTATCCAGATCAGAGGCGATCTTGGCCAGAAACTTGTTATGCGACAGCCCGATAGAGCCGGAAAGCCCAAGGTCGTCCTGCATCCGCTTGGTCAACCGTGCCAGCATGATCGCAGGCGGCGCACCGTGCAGCCGCGCCGTTCCGGTCAGATCTAGAAAGGCTTCGTCCAGCGACAGCGGTTCGATTGCCGGCGTCAACTCTTCCATCATCGCCCGGATCGCGCGCGAAGTTTCGACGTAAACCGACATCCGTGGCTTCACCACCACTGCCTCGGGGCACAGCTTCAACGCCTGAAACATCGGCATTGCCGACCGCACTCCATGAATGCGCGCCAGATAACAGGCTGTCGACACCACGCCCCGCGTGCCACCGCCCACAATCACCGGTTTGTCGCGCAGATCGGGGTTGTCGCGCTTTTCGACCGAGGCATAAAACGCATCGCAGTCCATATGCGCGATAGACAGATCGTAAAGTTCGCCATGCACCAGCACCCGCGGCGACCGGCAAGCGGGGCAGCGCGCTCCGGCGTCAAAGGGGGTCAAGCAGTCGCGGCATAGGGCGGGCATGGCGGCAGTATGCCTTACAGGGTGGGGGGCTGTCCATCAAACCGCCGCAGCTTTGCTGCGAAGGGCTTTCGGCAAAGCCGCCTTACCGCTAAGCTTGCAGCATGAATTTTGCTCCGCGCCTTTTCCTTGCGATCCTTTGGCTGGCAACCCCGGCGCGGGCCGAATTTGCCGTCTGCAACCAGTCTTTTGATGTGGTCAACGTGGCCATCGGCCAAGATGTGCAAGGCGAGTTTCAGACCGAAGGTTGGTGGACGATTGGCCCTAACCAATGTGCCAACGTGATCAAAGATGAGCTGACCAGCCGCTACATTTACCTTTACGCGCAAGATGTGTTCGGTCAGCCGATTTTGACCGGCACCACCCAGATGTGTATCGCGCCGCGCAAGTTCACCATTCGCGGCATCACCGAATGTTGGTCGCGCGGTGATATCGCTGCCGGGTTTATCGAGGTGGACACCCTGAAAACCCAACGCTGGACGCTGTTTCTGGCCGCCACGCCGTAACGCTGGCACGGCGAGGGTTGCTGCGCTAGGCTTGCCTTGATTGATCCAAAAATTTCTCGTTTCCCGGCAAGGTCCGCATGGAAATCGACCCGCGCTTTAAACAGGCTCGCCAACGGGCGGCACAGCGGCGGCGCAACGCTTGGGCCGTGCCGCTGGTGCTGTGGGGTGGGGCGATTGCCGCCGTCGCGGTGGTTACGGCGGCGCTGTATTTCGGTGGTGTGGTGACCATTGGCACCCCAGACGCGCCGGTGGATGTGGCCGAAGAAGAGGTGCCTGCGGCCTACGCCTCGGCCTTTGTGGATTTGGCGGGCGACCCGATGGTGCTGCGCTTTGACGTTGGCGGTGCCGCGCAAAAGACCCGCAAGCTGTTGCGACCGCTTGAAATTCCACCAGATCGTGCCGGAAACGAACTGTCGTTGCTAACCGATGATCTGATCACCGGGCAAGAAAAGCTGATCACCACCCTGCCATCCAGCCGCGAGGATTTCGCGTTTTTTCAGGCGCAAAAAACCGCGAGCGTTCCCGTTCCAAAACCCACGGCGCCGCAGCCGTCGCAATTGCCTGCCGAAACTGTTGTTGCCAGCGATGACGCAAGTTGGGGCGAAAGCATCGGTGATGAAACCTCGGGGCCGGTGACTTATGTGAAAACCCGCATCGAAAACACCACCAGCGTCAATTTCATTCTGCCCGAAGCGCAGCGCAAACCACCCTATCAGGACATCTTTCTGCGGCTGAAAGGGCCAAGCGATCTGGCGGCGTTGATGGCTGCCAATGGGGTTGATGAAGCCGCCGCCAAACGCTTTGCCGAAGCGGCGGTGGCGGTGGTGCCAGAGTTTGCCAGCCTTGGCTTGGGCAAGATTTTGGCCGTGCGCGCCGCCAATCGCGGCGGGGTGATGATGCCGGTGCAAGCCTCACTTTACACCAAGGACGACTACTTCGGGTCAGTGGCGCTGAACGATGCGGGGGGTGTTGTCACCGCGGCCGACCCATGGGTTGAAGAAGATCTGTTCAGTTTTGCAGGCGACCAAGTTGCAACAGCCGAAGATACCTCGCGCAAATATCGCATGCTTGATGCGTTCTATTCGGCGGCCATTCGCAACGGTGTGCCATCTGCGGTGGTGGCCGAAACCATCGTGATGCTGTCGCAAGCCTTTGACATGGAAAGCTTTGCCGCACCGGGCGATAAGATGACGCTGCTCTACGCCAAAGATCCCG
>JAHEDL010000085.1 GCA_024641255.1 Pseudorhodobacter sp. | reverse complement strand
AGCGTTTCCCTGTTTTCCCGGCAAATCGACCAGATCTGAACGGCTGTTCGATAAAGCGCCAACTCAATGCTGCTAAAACAAAAGTCGCGCACAGCAGTAATAACCGCAGGTTTAATGGCAGAGCTTCTTGCCGCAACGTTAGTATGGCAAGGCTATGAATTGGTTGGTGATATAAATATAGCGAATAGCTTATGGTTCCGATCCATACCAACGGCGGTAAGGATAACAGTCTGGTCGCGACGGTGGATTGGCGACCAAATAACACAACCAATACCGTGCCGAAGACAGGCATAACGGTCCAAGGCCCTGGCCAACGAGCTTCCGGCGGAACAACAAATATAGCGGCTATGACCGCTATCAAGCCGAGGTCTGCAAGAAGCTCCGTGAACCGTGGAAGTCTCAAAGCGGTTGGAATTCGACAAATAATTGCGGCAACGACCCCAAGCGCCAATTCCCATGCCCGATATTGAATCTGATAGAATGCCGCCGATGCGTACGTATCGCTATCTGCCAACATTAAGCCCAAGCTGAACAGTGCAGCCGTGCCTACAATCAGCAACACGACAGGGCGGCGGAGTTTTCTCAGTAAAATCAAAAATAACGGCGCAATAAAATAGAACTGCTCTTCAACCCCTAGACTCCATGTATGGACAAGAGGGTCCAGCGCGGCGCCAGGGTTGAAATAGTCAATACGATAATAAAACCAAATATTTGATAGAAACATAAGCGACGCCATGACCGCGCCCCCGAAATATCGGAGTTCTTTTGGCGACATGATCATGAACCCGAAGGGAATAGTCACCAGCATCATAACGAACAATGCAGGCAAGATGCGTCGCGCGCGCCGCATGTAAAAAGTGCGGAAAGTGAAGGTTCCCGTCCGGCTTTCGTCAAGAATAATCCCGCCGATCAAAAAACCAGAAATGACGAAGAATATATCTACACCAGCATAACCAGAGCCAAAGAAAGAAAATCCAAAATGATAGAATACAACACCCAAAACGGCGATAGCACGCAAGCCGTCGATATCGCGGCGGTATTCAATTTTCATCACTTTGTCCTTAGGACCAATGCTCGTGTAAAATAATTTTGTCAGCGATATCTGCGCTTAATTTTCAGATGGTTAATTGTCTTAATTTTATCAATAACTAGAAAGGGATGCGGCGTTGCAGGGCCGCAAACATCGCCCCACTTACAACTCTTCAGAATATCCCAAAATCCTGAAGTCTCGCGCATACAGTTGCCGAACCAGATCCGAACTCTCTGTGTCATAATAAGACTTGTAAGACTTGGACCCTGATTTTGCTTTTGTACGATTCACCTGCTTCAGTTCGACATCTCCCAACGCCAGATCTCGAACCAGCGCTTTAAAATCGTCTTGCAGGCTTTCAAACCGCATAATTCGATGCACAAGCAATGCCCCATCAGCGTCGGCAATAAAATGCGCCTGATCTGGAAGGCGCACAAAAAATCGGGTTGTAAGGGTTTTCCCCTTTAACCGATGATGCAGATATTCTGTAAAAGACATTGCTGACATCTGCCGCGCAATCCTCGCATTACGGAATTCTTTCAGATACTCGTAATGCGAAACCGCATGATCGAACGGATTTCGAACCACCGCAAAACGGTGATAGCGATCAAAAACGGCAGGCGACAGTTTTCGCCGAATATCCGCTGCCGTTTCATGTTTGCGTAAATAAGCGTGATCAGGAGATTCGGTTACCGGCAAACGGCGCAGCAAACGGCGCCATAAATGCCGCGTCCCTGTCACGCCAAAAGGCGACAGCGCCGCAGTCAACGCCGTTCCCGCAGTTTTTGGCACATGTACAAACAGAAATTTATGGCTTTGCGATAGGATCATTCCGCAGGGTGGCCTTTGTTAAAATCCGCCCACGACAACTGCGTATTGCGGCTAACCGCGCGTGCCATTGTTTTGCCAACCACCTTGTCAAAATCATATCCGGCAATTTCGCCGGAGCCGGGGCGACGCGCCCAAATATCGGCTTCGGTAATGACATGACCTGCCGGAAGATCGCGGTCTGCAACCACACTGGCACGCGCAAAGCGATAAACCGGCTCTTCGGCTTCGGTGCGCATTTTCGGGTTCCGCGCTGCCGTCCAGATTTCCTTCGAACGGTCAATTAGAAAGCGCAGCTCTGCCGGATCCATCGAATTGATGATGTCAGGCCCAACGCGATAACGGCTGTCGGTATAGTGCCGCTCTAGGATGCAGGCGCCCAAAGCCACGCTTGCAAGCGCCATTTCTGGCCCGATGGAATGGTCTGAAAACCCAACGACAGCCTTCGGGAACGCCGTTTTCAAATCCGTAACACCGCGCAAAGACACAATTTCGGCCGGGCTGGGGTAAAGATTTGTGCATTCCAGCAGCGCATAGTCCACGCCCGCCTCGTCCAAGATCGCAACAGACCGCCGAATGGTGTCGATAGTCTGCATCCCGGTCGACAGAATCACCGGCTTGCCCTTGCGCGCAATGTGCCGGATCAGCGGCAGGTTATCAGCCTCACCCGAGCCGATCTTGAACGCCGGAACGCCAATTTCTTCAAGGAAATCCGCGGCTTTGCGGCTGAACGGCGTCGAGATGTAAATCATCCCAAGGCTTTCGGTGTAGTTTTTCAACGCAACTTCGTCATCCGCCGAAAGCGCGCAGCGCTCCATCACATGCCAAATCGATACGTCGGCATTCGGCGGAAAGATGTGCTTTGCCTCGTCTGTCATCTCATCTTCGATGAAATGGGTCTGATGCTTTATAACTTCACAGCCAGCCCCGGCGGCCAAGCGAACCATTTCCTTGGCGACCTCCAGACTACCGCCATGGTTGATGCCAATTTCGGCAATGACCAACGGCGGATGGTCCGGCGAAATCTCGCGGTTCCCGATTTTCATCTTGCGTCACTTTCTCTTTGCTTGGCTTGACCGGACGCCGAAACAAAGCCGCTCATCCGACGACACATCAACAAGGTTTCACCGCTTTCGGCCCGATTTGACCATATATTAATCAGCCAGAGCGGCGAAGGCCACCGCACTTTTGCATGCGCTACCGACGACAGCCCTTAAGGCCAATCAGCCGATATGTTTGCCCTGTGGGACGCCCGGCAACACACAAAGCATTTCGTAAAGCAGGTTCGCACCGATCAACGCAGTGTTGCCAGACGGGTCGTAGGGCGGCGAAACCTCGACCAGATCGCCGCCAACAAGGTTCAGCCCGGCGCAGCCCCTTACAATCTCTAGCCCCTGCCAGATGGTCAGACCGCCCGGCTCAACCGTGCCGGTGCCGGGGGCAAAGGCCGGATCAAGGCTGTCGATATCATACGACAGGTAAACCGGCGCATCGCCGATTTTTGCACGAATTTCGGACATCAGCGGCTTAAGCGATTTGTGCCAGCACTCTTCAGCCTGCACCACGGTCCAACCGTTTTTGCGCCCCCAGTCAAAGTCATCCGGGCTATAGCCGGTGCCGCGCAGCCCGATCTGGAACACCTTGTCGTTTTGCAGGCAGCCATCTTCCCAAGCGCGACGGAACGGGCAGCCGTGTGCAACCTTTTCGCCAAACATGGTGTCATTGATATCGGCATGCGCATCGACATGGATCAGCGCAACCGGCCCATGCTTGGCTTTGATGGCCCGCAAAATCGGCCAGGTCAGCGTATGATCGCCCCCCAAGGTCAGCGGAATTGCATCATGCGTCAGCACGCCATTGTAATAGTCGGTGATGATGTCGACAGACTTTTTCAGATCAAAGGTATTGATCGGCACATCGCCAATATCGGCCACTTGCAGGTGGTCAAACGGCGCTGCCCCAGTCGCCATATTGAACGGACGCAACATACGACTTTCGTCGCGAATCTGGCGTGGGCCGTGGCGCGTGCCCGACCGGTTCGACGTGCCAATATCCATCGGAATCCCGATAAATGCCACATCCAGCCCTTCGGCACTGGTTTGGGTTGGCAGCCGCATCATCGTCGCCGGCCCGCCAAAACGTGCCATCTCGTTGCCACCAAGCGGTTGATTGAACTTCGACATTTGGCTTTTCCTTCAAAGTGGCGCCGCAATGGGCCGCATTTATGCTGACAGCAGAGTGTCAGCAGGATTTCATCAATGTCCAGCCCAGAGCGAGGGTCTGAAATGCTGATTTTACAGGCAGGAAAAAAGATTTATTTCAGGGATCATTTTCCCAACAGGAATATAATTTGACATCAAAGCTGATCTCTCGCTAGCCTCTCGTCAAAGCAAAAGATCGCGCTTCGGACGCGGACAACTTGGAGGATGTTATGAAGAAACGTATCGCCGTCATCGGTGCCGGCCCATCCGGTCTGGCCCAGCTGCGCGCCTTTCAATCGGCGGCAAAGAAGGGGGCCGATATCCCCGAGATTGTTTGCTTTGAAAAGCAAGACAACTGGGGTGGTCTTTGGAACTATACATGGCGCACCGGCTTGGATGAATACGGCGAGCCGGTGCACTGCTCAATGTATCGCTATCTTTGGTCGAACGGGCCGAAGGAAGGGCTGGAGTTCGCCGATTATTCGTTCGAAGAGCATTTTGGCAAACAGATCGCCAGCTATCCGCCGCGCGCCGTGCTGTTTGACTACATCGAAGGCCGCGTGAAAAAGGCCGGGGTGCGCGACTGGATCCGTTTCCGCCATCCGGTGCGCTTTGTGAAATATAATGAAGACAAGGGCAACTTCACGGTCATGGCGCATGATCTGAAGGCCGACCGGATGTATGAGGAAGAGTTTGACAACGTGATCGTTGCTTCGGGCCACTTCTCGACGCCGAACGTACCGGAATATCCGGGATTTGATAAATTCGGCGGCCGTGTGCTGCACGCGCATGATTTCCGCGACGCGATGGAGTTCAACGGCAAGGATATCTTGCTGCTGGGGTCTAGCTATTCGGCCGAAGATATCGGGTCGCAATGCTGGAAATATGGCGCCAAGTCGATCACGGTGGCTTACCGCAACGCACCGATGGGGTTCAACTGGCCGGACAACTGGAAAGAAGTTCCCGCGCTGGATCATGTTGACGAGACCACGGCTTACTTCAAGGACGGCACGTCGAAGAAGGTCGACGCGATCATTCTGTGCACCGGGTATAAACATCACTTCCCGTTCCTGCCCGATGATCTGCGGCTGAAAACCGCAAACCGCTTGGCGGCGGCGGATCTGTATAAGGGTGTAGCTTGGGTTCACAATCCGAAGCTGTTCTACGTCGGCATGCAGGACCAGTGGTTTACCTTCAACATGTTCGACGCCCAAGCTTGGTGGGTGCGTGATGCAATCATGGGGCGGATTGCGATTCCGACCGACAAGGCGGTGCTGGTCAAGGATGTCGCGGACCGTGTGGCGGGCGAAGATGCGGGCAAAGACGCGCATGACGCCATCCATTATCAGGGCGACTATGTGAAGGAACTGATCGCTGAGACCGACTATCCGTCGTTCAACGTCGATGGGGCCTGCGAGGCGTTCTTTGAATGGAAGGACCACAAGGCGGCGGGGATCATGGAGTTCCGCAACCACGCCTACCGGTCGGTGATTACCGGCACGATGGCGCCGATCCATCACACGCCGTGGAAGGACGCGCTGGAGGACAGCATGGAAGCCTATCTGCGCAACTGAGGCTGTTTGAAAGACAGAATGAAGGCCCTGCGCAAGCGGGGCCTTTTTTGTTGTCCGTCAGTGCGACGGCTTTGGTGTGACGGAAAATCAAAGGCTTAGGCCTGACTGATTCAGGTTTTGGTAATCCTTTGGGCGGCGCGCCGGGAGTGTAGGCCGAGCGCATTTTGGAAAGGACGCCTCCGGCGGGAGTATTTTCAAAAGAGCAATTGTGGCGGCGTGGGCGGGCAGCCTGCGCGGGGTGGTTAGCCGCTTTGGTGCAGCAGTTGCATCAGGTTGGCGTTGATCTGCGCGGCGGTGGCGCGGAAAGTTGGCAACTGGGCTGCGGTGTCGTCCATCAAGTCTTGCGCCGCCTTTGGCCCGATGGCGCGATGCAGCGCTGCGCGATATTCCGGGATGGCGTTCCAGTCTGCCACCGTCGTTGGCAGGATTTCCAAGTGATATTGCACGCCATAGGCGTGGCGCCCGACCCGCATTGCCTGCACCGCGCAGACCGGGTTTTCGGCCAGAACCACCGTATCGGGCGGCAGCTTTGTGACTTCGACGCCATGCCATTGCAGAGTTTGCATCTGCACCGGCAGACCGGAAAACAGCGCATCCGCCCTGCCCTGCGCGGTTTGCGTGACAAGGGTTAGGCCAACTTCGGGCTGCACCATCACCGCCGCCTGCCCGCCCAAGGCGACGGCAAGCAATTGGTGGCCAAGGCAAATGCCGAAATAGGGCCGACCAAGGTCTTGCACCCATGCCCGGATGGCGGACTTTTCGGCCACCAGCCACGGGTGCAGATCTTCTTGCCAGACATCCATCGGGCCGCCCATCACCGCCAGCAGATCGAAGTCGGCCAGCGGTGGAATCGGGTCACCCTGATCCAGCGCGACGGTGCTGACGCTGTGGCCCGCAGCCTGCCAGAATTCGAGGAAGATGCCTGCGGTTTCAACGGCGAGATGCTGGAAGATCAGGATGTGCATGGCGGGTTGTCCTGTGGTGGGTTTTGGGGTGGCGGGCGGGGCGCGGGGTGGTGCGGCGAGAAGCCTCCGGCGGGGATATTTAGGCCAAGAGGATGTGGGGGCCAGCTGTTTGGTTCAGCTTTTGCGCGGATGGGTGGGGATGGCGGCTGGGTTCTGCGCGGATTTCTAACGGGATCAGGTGGCAATGCGCGGTGTGCTGACATGGGACGCGAAGATTGGGTTGGCAGCGATGGGTGTTTGGGCGGGTTCTTGGCGGTTTCGCAGGGCGGATTTTACGGCTGGTGGTCGGAGGTTTCGCTGCGGAGCTAGCGGTGCAGGGGCGCGATGGCGGGCATAGGTTTGGTCGTGACCGTGCTGTGCAGATGACGCGACGAGGCCGGAGGCGGTTTTGTCTGGCTTCGTCGGGTGGACGTGATTTCGTCCTGCGCATTGCAAAGGGCGCCCGAACCGGCCGGACGCCCCCTTTGTTTTCGCGGCTATGACTTAGATGTCGAGGGTGTTTTCGTGTTCCCAGCGCGAGAAATGGCCAACGAAGCTGTCCCATTCCTTGTTCTTCAGCTTGAGGTAGGCGGCCGAGAATTCTTCGCCCATCATTGACTTCAACGTCGCGTCCTTGTCGTAGTCGCGCAGCGCGTCAAGCAGGTTCAGCGGCAGTTTCGGCGCACCGGTGATGGTGTGGCCTTGGGTATACATGTCGATGTCATAGCGCGGGCCGGGGTCGGCCTTAGTGCGCACGCCATCAAGGCCAGCGGCAAGGATCACGGCCTGCATCAGGTAGGGGTTGGCCGCGCCATCGGGCAGACGCAATTCAAAGCGGCCCGGACCGGGGACGCGCACCATATGGGTGCGGTTGTTGCCCGTCCAGGTCACGGTGTTCGGTGCCCAGGTTGCGCCCGAAGAGGTGCGCGGCGCGTTGATACGCTTATAGCTGTTGACGGTCGGGTTGCAGATCGCCGCCAGTGCGGAGGCGTGTTTCATGATGCCGCCAAGGAAGGTGCGGCCACGATCAGAGAGGCCAAGCTCCTTGGTGTCGTCGGAAAACGCGTTCTTCTTGCCTTCCAGATCCCAGACAGAGATATGCGCATGGCAGCCCGAACCGGTCAGACCCTTGAACGGTTTTGGCATGAAGGTGCAGCGCAGACCGTGCTTTTCGGCCACCGACTTCATCATGAACTTGAAGAAGCTGTGCTTGTCGGCGGTTTGCAGAACGTCGTCGTATTTCCAGTTCATTTCATACTGGCCGGTCGCGTCTTCATGGTCGTTCTGGTAGGCTTCCCAGCCCAGTTCCAACATGTAGTCGCAGACTTCGGAGATCACGTCATACTGCCGCATCATCGCCTGCTGGTCATAGCAGGGCTTTTCGGCGTTGTCGTAAGGGTCGGCGACGCGGTCACCTTCGGGGGTCAGCAGAAAGAACTCCGGCTCGACCCCGGTTTTGACGCGCAGGCCCTCTTTTGCGGCTTCGTCGACCAGTTTGCGCAGCACGTTGCGCGGGGCTTGGGCAACCGGCTTGCCCTCCATCACGCAGTTCGAGGCGAGCCAGGCGACTTCTTTTTTCCACGGCAACTGGATCACCGAGGATGGGTCCGGCACGGCCATCATGTCGGGGTGGGCGGCCGTCAGATCAAGCCAGGTGGCAAAGCCGGCAAATCCGGCGCCATCGACAGCCATATCATTGATGGCTTGGGCAGGCACCAGTTTGGCGCGCTGCGAACCGAACAAATCGGTGTAGGAAACCATAAAATATTTGACGCCCTTTTCCTTGGCGTAGGCAGCTAAGTCTTTGACCATTTGGTCGCTCCCGGTTGGTATTTTTCGGCAGGCGTTGGTCGCCTGATCTTGCAGATATGAAAACGGGTCGCCGGTGCGGGCGACCCGTGAGAGGTTAGAAACCGTTTTTGCCGGGGATCCAGCTGGTGCCGGCAAGCGGCACGCCGGCCATTGCGGCGCCTTCGATGGTCAGCGCGCAGAGGTCTTCCGGTTCAAGGTTGTGCAGGTGGTTCTTGCCGCAGGCGCGCGCGATGGTTTGCGCTTCGAGCGTCATCACCTTGAGGTAGTTCTTCAGGCGGCGGCCACCAAGGATCGGGTCGAAGCGGTTGAAGAGTTCCGGGTCTTGCGTGGTGATGCCGACCGGGTCTTTGCCTTCGTGCCAATCGTCATAGGCGCCGGCGGTGGTGCCGAGTTTGTTGTATTCGGCTTCCCATTTCGGGTCGTTGTCACCCAAGGCGACCAAGGCGGCGGTGCCGATGGCGACGGCGTCAGCGCCAAGCGCCATGGCTTTGGCCACATCGGCACCGGTGCGGATGCCGCCCGAGACGATCAGTTGCACTTTGCGGTGCATGCCAAGGTCTTGCAGCGCCTTTACCGCCAGCGGGATACAGGCCAGGATCGGCATGCCGACGTTTTCGATGAACACGTCTTGCGTGGCGGCGGTGCCGCCTTGCATACCGTCCAGCACAACCACGTCAGCACCGGCTTTGACCGCCAGAGCGGTGTCGTAGTAGGGGCGTGCGCCGCCGATTTTGACGTAGATCGGCTTTTCCCAGTCGGTGATTTCGCGGATCTCCATGATCTTGATTTCAAGATCGTCGGGGCCGGTCCAGTCGGGGTGACGGCAAGCGGAGCGCTGGTCGATGCCTTTGGGCAAGTTGCGCATCATCGCGACGCGGTCAGAGATTTTCTGACCCAGCAGCATGCCGCCGCCGCCCGGTTTGGCGCCCTGCCCGACCACGACTTCGATGGCGTCTGCACGACGCAAATCATCGGGGTTCA
>JAHEDL010000075.1 GCA_024641255.1 Pseudorhodobacter sp. | reverse complement strand
GGCGAGTTGGTGGTCGAAAAAGCTGGTGTGCTGAACCTTGGCGTCGAAGGCATGATGCTGATGGGGGCGATTTCGGGCTTTGCCGTCACCGTGTTTACCTTCAACCCGTGGCTTGGCGTGCTGGGAGCCGCTGCGGGCGGTGCAGCATCGTCGATGCTGTTTGCGGTGCTGGTGTTGCAGCTTAACTCGAACCAGGTCGCCACCGGCCTTGCGCTGTCGATCTTCGGCACCGGCCTGTCGTCGCTGATCGGGCTGTCGTTCACCGGCCGCATCGTGATCCCGTTCACCTCGGTATTCCCCGACGCGCTGGCCAAACACCCGCTGTTCGAGGTGATCTTCGGCTATTCGCCCATCGTCTATTTCGCGCTGTTCATGGTGCCCGCCGTCGGCTGGTTCCTGAAATCCACCCGCGCCGGGCTGATCCTGCGCGCGGTCGGTGAAAACGATCATTCGGCGCATTCCATCGGCTATTCCGTCATCGGCGTGCGCTATGCCGCCATCGCCTTTGGCGGCGCCATGGCAGGCATCGGCGGCGCCTATTTCAGCATGGTCATCACCCCGATGTGGGCCGAAAAAATGACCGCCGGTCGCGGCTGGATCGCGCTGGCGCTGGTGGTCTTTGCTGGCTGGCGCAGTGGCCGCCTGCTTGTCAGTGCCTATTTTTTCGGCATCCTGATGGCTTTAGAGCTTTATGCAAAAGCTTCGGGCTTTTCTGTCGTGCCGTCACAGTTCTGGGCTGCTATGCCCTACCTTATGACCGTTGTAGCGCTTACGTTCATCTCGGCCCGAGGGAACGCAGGCTCCAACGCGCCTGCTTGCCTTGGCAAGCCCTTCCTACCGTCTAACTAAACCACCAACAGGAGACTACGAAATGACGACACTTAACCGTCGCAGCCTGATGAAAGGCGTGGGCGCTGCTGCCACGCTTTCGATGATCGCCAGCACCGCCCGTGCCGAAGACAAGGTGAAGATCGGCTTCATCTTCCTTGGCCCGATTGGCGACTATGGCTGGACTTGGGCGCATAACAAAGGCCGCGAAGCCATTGATGCCGCACTGGGCGACAAGGTCGAAACCATCTACGTCGAAAACGTCATGGAAGACGCTTCCGCCGTTCCGGTGATCCGCGATCTGGCGCAGCAAGGCTGCAAGCTGATCTTCACCACCTCTTACGGCTACATGGATCAGACGCTGGAAGTCGCCAAAGAATTCCCGGATGTAAAGTTCGAACATTGCACCGGCTTCAAGCGCGCAGACAACGTCTCGACCTACAACTCGAAATTCCACGAAGGCCGCGCCGTTCTGGGCACCATCGCTGGCAAAATGTCGAAATCCGGCACCTTGGGCTACCTTGGCTCGTATAAGGTTCCCGAAGTCGTGTTGGGCGTGAACTCGTTCTGCCTCGCGGCACAGCGGATGAACCCCGCCGCCACCGTGAAACTGGTGCTGATCGACAGCTGGTTCGACCCGCCGAAAGAAGCTGCTGCAACCGAAACCCTGATCAACTTGGGCTGTGACATCGTCACCACCCACACCGACAGCCCCGGCCCGCTGCAAATTCTGGAGCAAAAAGGTCTGCACGGCTTTGGCCAAGGCGCCGACATGTCGTCCTTCGCCCCGAACGCCCACCTGACCGCCATCGAAGACATCTGGGGCCCCTACTACGTCGCCCGCGCGCAAGCGATCGTCGACGGCACTTGGACTTCGACCGACACGTGGGACGGCTTCAAAGAAGGCACCGTGGTGATCTCGCCCTACTCGGCGGCTGTTCCGGCTGATGTCGCGGCAGAAGCTGACAAGGTGCAAGCTGGCTACAAAGACGGCAGCTTCGATATCTTCACCGGCCCGATCTACGACCAAGACGGCACCCTGCGCGTCAAGGAAGGCGAAGTCATGTCGCTGGCCGATCTGGCTGTGATCGACTGGTTCGTCAAAGGCGTCGAAAGCGCCTCCTGATCCGCTTGCAAAATTTTGGAAAAGGCCCGCTCTCTTGCGGGCCTTTTTCATGTATGGTCAGCGCATCTTGTCTGGACAGCCCCGACCAAACGCCAAAGGGAAAGGACGCCGCATGACCGCGATTGCCAAGAACAGCATTTGCCTCTGGTATGACAAAGACGCCGAAGCCGCCGCCCACTTTTACGCCAGCGTGTTTCCCAACAGCGCCGTGTCCAAGGTGTATACCGCGCCCGGCGACTATCCTTCGGGCCAAAAGGGTGATGTGCTGATGGTTGATTTCACCGTCTGCGGCATCCCCTGCATCGGTCTGAACGGCGGCCCCGCCGTCACGCATAACATCGCCTTTTCGTTCCAGATTTCCACCGAAGATCAGGCAGAAACCGACCGCTACTGGAATGCCATTGTCGGCAACGGCGGTCAGGAAAACCAATGCGGCTGGTGCCAAGACAAATGGGGCGTCAGTTGGCAGATCACCCCGCGCACCCTGATCGAAGCAATGGCCGCAGGCGGCGACGAAGCCCAACGCGCCTTTTCCGCCATGATGACCATGGATAAAATCGACGTTGCAACCATCGACGCTGCCCGGCGCGGCTAGCATCAGACAGAGCAAACTGCCCGAAACCGCACGGCATTCTGCCATCCGCCCCTTGCATTCCGCTTTCCAATACCAACCAATCGCCGCATCCCTAACCAGAGGCGAATATGACTGCGGATTTCCTGATCATCGGCGGCGGCATCGCAGGCATTTCTGCGGCTGCGCGTCTGTCAAACCACGGCAGCGTCACCCTGCTCGAAGCTGAAACCAATCTGGCCCACCACGCCTCGGGCCGCTCTGCCGCACTTTATGAACCGCGCTATGGTCTTGCCCCGGTGGTCGAACTGTCGCTGGCCTCGGGCGATCATTTCCGCGCCATCCCCAACCTGCTGTCACCGCGCGGCCTGATGATTCTGGGCAAAGCGGGCGAAGACGCCGCCTTTGAACACGATATCGCCGATATGGAACTGCCCGAAATCGGCGTCGACGCCGCCCGCGCCATCGTGCCAATCCTGAACCCCGATGTCGTCACCCGCGCCGCCAAGGCCGATCACGCCTGGGACATCGACACCGATCTTTTGCTGCAAGGTTTCGCCCGCGAGGCCAAAACCAACGGCGCGCAAATCCTGACGGGCGCCCGCGTCACCGGCATTGCCAAAACTGCCACCGGCTGGCGCGTCAGCACCGCCACCGGTGATCACGAAGCCACCACCCTGATCAACGCAGCGGGCGCTTGGGTTGACCAGATCGCGGCCATGGCCGGTGTGAAACCCTTGGGCTTCACGCCCAACCGCCGCTCGATGGCGCGCATCCCCGCCCCCGGCGGCCATGACGTCTCCGGTTGGCCGATGATGTTCGGCTGTGGCGAAACCTGGTATGCCAAGCCCGACGCCGGCGCGCTGATCGTCTCGCCCGCCGAAGAACACCCGATGGACCCTCACGACGCCTGGGCCGACGATATGGTTCTGGCCGAAGGCCTTGCCCGCTATGAAGAAATGGTCACCGAACCCGTCACCCGCCTGATCTCCAACTGGGCCGGTCTGCGCACCTTCAGCCCCGACCGCTCACTGGTGATCGGCCGCGACAGCGCCGAACCGTCGTTCTTCTGGCTGGCCGGTCAGGGCGGCTACGGCTTCCAATCCAGCCCCGCCGCCAGCCAACTCGCCGCAGATCTGGTCACCGGCGCCGCCCCGACCCTGTCGGAAAGCCTGATCGCCGCCTTGTCGCCCGCCCGCTTCGGATGACCCTGCGTCTGCCCGATACCGGGGCGCAAACCCTGCCCGACGGTCGCCGTGTGCCGCCGTCGGCACAGCGCAACGCCGACCCGATCCTGCACCTGCTGCAACAGCTTGCCCCCCAAGGCAGGCTGTTGGAAATTGCCTCAGGCTCTGGCCTGCATGCCGCCCATTGCGCGCCGCATCTGCCCGATGTTCTGTGGCAACCCACCGATATTGCGCCAGAAAATCTGACCTCTATCACCGCATGGACAGCCGGCCTTGCCAATGTCCTGCCCGCGCTGGTGTTTGATGCCACCCAACCCGATTGGCCCGCACAGCACCGCAACCAGAACGCCATTCTGCTGGTCAACCTGTTGCACCTGATCCCCGCCCCGGCCGCCAAAACCCTGCTGACCGAAGCCGCCCGCGCCCTTGCCCCCGGCGGCGTCGCGGTGTTCTACGGCCCCTACCTGCGCGACGGCCAAACCACCTCGGCAGGCGACGCCACCTTCCACGCCAGCCTGCAAGCGCAAGACCCCAGCATTGGCTACAAAGATCAGGCGTGGGTCACCGCCTGCCTCATGGCCCACGGCCTGACCGTCACCGCCCAACCAATGCCCGCTAACAACCTGTCGCTCATCGCTTACAAGCAGAAATGACATTCAATTTTCTGAATATTATTGACGCACATCAAACCCGCCCGCCCGCTTTGCCGCTACCCTTCCCACAAAGAAGGAGCCGCGCCATGTCTTACAAAGCCAAAACCGCCGCAATCCGCAGCGAACTGCGCGCCCTGCACAAGCTGAATCCTGAAACCGCCAAGGGCTTCTCGGCCCTGTCTGCAGCAGCCATGATCGACGGCGCGCTTGACAAAAAACAGCGCGAATACGTCGCCCTTGCCATCGCTGTCACCCAACGCTGCGAACCCTGCATCAATCTGCATATCGAAGCCCTGATCAAAGCTGGCTGCACCCGCGCCGAGCTTGGTTCAATCCTCGCCATCTGTGTGCAAATGGGTGGCGGCCCGGCCATGATGTATGCCGCCCACGCCCTCGCCGCATGGGATGAAATGACAACCCCCGCCGAATAACCCCACCCCTAAACCACTAAAATTTAACGAAAACTTTCATCCTCTTGGTTCAAATATCCAACGGGGGAAGGCGGCTTTGCCACCGGCAAAGCCGCCGCGGGGGTGTTAAACCCCCGTCTTTTGCCCCATCACCGCAAAATGAAAACGGGCGGCAGATCGCTCTGCCGCCCGCCTCAATTCTCAGACCCTACGTCTTAGCCGTCGATCCGGATCCGCGCGTTCGACGGGTCGAACGGGCTGTCCTCGGTCACAACGCAGTCCCACAGCTCGCGGTTCATCCGAACCTGCAGCTTGGTGCCAACTTCCGCCAGATCAGGCCGCACATAGCCCATGCCGATCTGCTTGCCGAACGCCACCGAATAGCCACCCGAGGTCAGACGGCCAATCTTTTCGCCGTTCAGCACCAGTGCCTCTTTGCCCCACGGATCGGTGTCTGCCGGACCGTCGATCAGCACGGTAACGCACTTCGAACGGATACCCACATCCAGCATCGCCTGCTTGCCTTGGAAGTCCTTCGACAGGTCAACAAAGCGGTCAAGCGCGGCTTCCAGCGGGGTCGCATCGCGGCCCAACTCGTTGCCAAACGCGCGGTAGGATTTCTCCTGACGCAGCCAGTTTTGCGCCCGCGCGCCCACCAGCTTCATGCCGTGCTTTTCGCCGGCCTTCATCAGTTGATCCCACAGATAGCGCTGCATCTCGATCGGGTGGTGCAATTCCCAACCCAGCTCGCCGGTATAGGCCACGCGGATCGCGTTCACCGGGCACATGCCCAGTTCGATCTTGCGCGCCGACAACCAGGGGAAACGCTTGTTCGACAAGGCGGTTGCCGGGTCTGCGTCCTTGATCAGCTCGGCCAAAATCTTGCGGCTGTTCGGACCAGCCAGCGCAAACACGCCCCACTGCGTCGTCACATCATGGATCTCGATGTACCCAAACTTCGGCGCCATATCTTCGGCGCACTTGCGCAGATAGTCAGCGTCATAAGCCGTCCAAGCGCCTGCCGACACCAGATAGTAATCGTTCTCGCCATTGCGAACGATGGTGTATTCGGTGCGGGTGGTGCCAGCCGGGGTCAGCGCATAGGTCAGGTTGATCCGGCCAACCTTCGGCAGCGCGTTGCAGGTGAACCAGTCAAGGAACGCCGTCGCGCCGGGGCCTTTGACGACATGCTTGGTGAACGCAGTGGCGTCGATCAGACCTGCGGTTTCGCGGATCGCCTTGGCTTCCTCGACCGCATACTGCCACCAGCCGCCACGACGGAACGACCGCGAATTATGGTCGAAATCTTCCGGTGCATTCAGCGGGCCGTAATAGATCGGGCGTTCCCAACCGTTCACTTGGCCAAACTGCGCGCCCAGCGCTTTCTGACGGTCATAGACCGGCGCGGTGCGCAGCGGACGGCAAGCTTCGCGCTCTTCATCCGGGTGGTGCAGAATGAAGACGTGGTCATAGCACTCTTCGTTCTTGCGCGCCGCGTATTCGGTGGTCATCCAGTTGCCGTAACGGCGCGGGTCCAGCGACGCCATGTCGATCTCGGCTTCGCCGTTGACCATCATCTGGGCAAGGTAATAACCGGTGCCGCCCGCCGCGGTGATCCCGAACGAGAAGCCTTCCGCGATCCACATGTTGCGCAGGCCCGGAACCGGACCAACCAGCGGGTTGCCATCGGGGGTATAGCAGATCGGGCCGTTGAAGTCGTCTTTCAGACCAACGGTTTCCGACGACGGCAGACGATGCAGCATCGACATGTATTCGGCTTCGATCCGTTCCAGGTTCAGCGGGAACAGGTCGGCCCGGAAGCTGTCGGGCACGTTGTATTCAAACCGGGCCGGAGCGCCTTTTTCATACGGCCCAAGGATCCAGCCGCCACGCTCTTCGCGCACATACCACTTGGCATCGGCGTCGCGCAGAACCGGGTGTTCAGGGTTGTTCTTGCGGTATTCTTGCAGCATCGGATCGGGCTCGGTCACGATGAACTGGTGTTCCACCGGAATCGCCGGAATCTTGACGCCCAACAGCCGCGCGGTGCGCTGTGCGTGGTTGCCGGTTGCCGTCACCACATGCTCGGCATGGATTTCGAACTTTTCTTCCGACGGCACAAGGTTGCCGCCCTTGTCGACCATGCGGGTGCAAGACACGATCCATTCCGACCCGGTCCAGCGATAGCCGTCCACCTGAATCTTGCGCTCAATGGTCGCGCCATGCTGACGCGCGCCCTTGGCCATCGCCTGCGTCACGTCTGCGGGGTTAATATAGCCGTCTTGCGGGTGGTAAAGCGCGCCCACCAGATCGTCGGTGCGCAGCAGCGGCCAACGGTCTTTCATTTCTTTCGGCGACAGGAATTCGTGGTAAACGCCAGCGGTTTCGGCCACCGACGAATACAGCATGTATTCGTCCATGCGTTCCTGACGCTGCGCCATACGCAGGTTGCCCACCACGGCAAAGCCCGCGTTCAGGCCGGTTTCCGCCTCCAGCGATTTGTAGAAATCCACCGAGTATTTGTGGATATGGGTGGTGGCGAAGCTCATGTTGAACAGCGGCAACAAGCCAGCCGCGTGCCAGGTCGACCCCGAGGTCAGCTCGTCGCGCTCCACCAGCATGGTATCCCAGCCGGCTTTGGCCAGGTGATAGGCGATCCCGTTGCCAACGGCACCGCCGCCGACGACCAAGGCTTTGACATGGGTTTTCATGAACAGTCTCCGGATGCGAATTTTGCCCTGTTATGTGCTGGAATTCGCAACACTTGGGCAAGCCTGCCGACATAGCACAGACGAAAACGACATCAGGTGCGAAAAGCGGCATGTTTTCCCGCCATTCGGGGCCAACCGCTAGCCGCGCTGCCTGCGCGCCAAAACCGCCACCACCGCAAAAATCAGCGCTGCCGCCGTCACAATCGACGGCCCCGCCGGGGTGTCTTGCCACAGCGAAAGCTGCAAACCGCCCAGCGCCGCAGCAGCCCCGATCACCGTCGCCAACACCGCCATCGCCTCGGGGGTGCGCGCAAGGCCGCGCGCCGCCGCCGCCGGAATGATCAGCATCGCCGCAATCAACAGCGCCCCCACGATCTTCAACGCAACCGCCACCGTCAGCGCCAAGGCCAGCGTCAGCACCAGCCGCTCGCGGTTCGGGTTCAGCCCCGACGCATGCGCCAGATCTTCATTCAGCGTCGCCGTCAGCAGCGCCTGCCAGCGCCACGCCAGCAACCCCAGCACCAACGCCGCCCCGCCCCAGACAAAGCCCAGATCCGCCTTTGAAACCGCCAGAATATCGCCGAAAAGATAGCTTTGCAGGTCCGCCCGCACCCCCGGCACATAGGAAATCGCCACCAGGCCAAAGGCCAGCGCCGCATGCGCCAGCACCCCCAGCGTGGTATCCATCGCCCAGCCCTTTGCCGCCAGCGTCGACACCGTCGTCGCCATCGCCAGCGCCACAATCAGCGTGCCCGCCGCCACCGGCAGATGCAGCGCCAAGGCCAAAGCCACCCCCAAAATCGCCGCATGGCTGGTGGCATCGCCAAAATACGCCATCCGCCGCCAGATCACAAAACTGCCCAAAGGGCCGGTCGCCAAAGCCAATCCCAACCCGGCAAGGCTGGCGCGCAGCAGAAAATCGTCAAGCATGGGACCGCCCGTGTTCATGCGAATGGGGATGCGTGTGGTCGTGACCATGGCCATGATCGTGATCATGGCTGTGATCATGTTGGTGCTGATACAGCGCCAGCGCGCCTTGGGTGCCCAACCCGAACAGCGCGCGATACTCTGGCGCATTCGACACCACCCGCGGCGTGCCTTCGCAACAGATATGGCCGTTCAGACAAATCACCCGATCCGATGCCGCCATCACCACATGCAAATCATGGCTGACCATCAAGACAGCCGCACCAGTTTCGCGCCGCACCTCTTCAATCAGCCGGTAAAACGCCGCCTCACCGGGTTGGTCCAGCCCCTGCGTAGGCTCATCCAGAATCAGCAGTTGCGGTCTCACCAGCAGCGCCCGCGCCAGCAACACCCGCTGAAACTGCCCGCCCGACAGCGCCGCCATCTGCCGCTGTTCCACATCCGGCAGCCCCACCCGTGCCAGCGCCGCCGTCGCCTCGGCATCGCTGACCCGCAGCGGCAGCGACAAGAACCGCCGCACCGTCATCGGCATCGACCGATCGACGCTTAGTTTTTGCGGCACATAGCCCAGCCGCAGATCCGGCGCGCGGCTGACCTGCCCCGCCGACAGCGGCACAATCCCCAACAGCGCCCGCAACAGCGTCGATTTGCCCGACCCGTTCGGGCCAAGAATCGTCACGATCTCGCCGGGGTTCACCGCCAAACTCACGCCAGACAGCACGTCTTCGCCGTTGAAGCGCACCGTCAAATCCTGTGCCGACAGCAGGCTCATGCTGCCACCTGACAGGCGGGGCACAGCCCGACCGCTTCGATATTGCTGCGTTCAATCACAAAGCCGGTATGGCCCGCCGCCGCTTCCAGCGCCCGCAAAACCGGTGCTGCGGGCGCTTCGGCCACCGCTTGGCACAACCGGCAAATCAGAAAGGCGGGCGCATGCGCCTCGCCCGGATGCATACAGGCGGTAAAGGCGTTCAGCCGCCGAATACGATGT